>NZ_JBYVYK010000049.1:0-45547 GCF_058148405.1 Mycobacterium sp. DHQP2018-32-09
TGCCGGGGTGGGTGCCGGGGTGGGCTCGGGCGCGGGCTCGAGCGGGAACGGCCTCGGCTGTGGGGCTGGCTGTGGGGCTGGCTGGGGGGCCGGCTCACCGGCGGGCGGCGCTTGCGGCGCAGGCTGACCGGCAGGCGCGTTCGGGTTCGGCGGGACGATCGGCGCGCCGGGTTCGGCGGGTGCGATCAGTGGCGGCATCCCGGGGGCGCCGGGCAGCCCGGGGGCACCGGGCACGCCCGGGGCGCCGGGAGCACCGCCGGGTGCACCGGGAGCTCCCGGGGCACCACCGGGTGCGGGTCCCTCCCCCGGCGCCGGGGCGGCACCCTGCGCCGGGATGGCGTAGATGACGGGCCGCACGTACAGCCGTGCGGTCTGGCCGAGGTTGCGGGCCTCGCTGCTGTCGTCGCCGGGCACGGTGATCACCAGGTTGTCGCCGTCGATCACCACCTCGGATCCGGACACGCCGAGGCCGTTGACGCGGTCACCGATGATCTGCTGTGCCTGCAACAGCGACTCCCGCGTGGGCGGGGTGCCGTCAGGGGTGCGTGCCGTCAGCGTGACGCGGGTCCCGCCCTGCAGATCGATGCCCAGCTTGGGGTCGGCCTTCTTGTCACCGGTCAGGAACACCAGCAGGTAGGCACCGATCAGAAGGACCAGGAAGAGCGTCAGGTAGCGGTACGGGTGCACCGGCGTGGAAGACGATGCCACGTTCCTCGAATCTCCTCAGGTCAGTTCTTGCGCAACCGCAAAGGGTACGGGGTCGGGCTGAGTGCCCGGCCCTCAGTCCTTCTTGAGCTGGTCGGGTCCCTGACCGAAGCCACCGGCGTCGGGGCCGTCGATGGTGCGGTCGACGGTGAACTCGTCGTCTGCCGCGTCGGTCACGTCGTCGGCGGCGTCGGTGATCTTGTCGCGCACCGCGAGCTTCATCCACCTGGTCACCACGCCGGGCGCGATCTCCAGGTCGACACTGTCGTCGGTGACGCCGGTGATGGTGCCCTCCAACCCGGAGGTCGTGTGGATGCGGTCGCCGATCGCCAGCGATTCGTGCAGGTCGATCGTGGCCTGCATCGCCTTCTTCTGGCGGCGCGACGCGAAGAACATGAACGCGCCGAGGATGATGAGCAGGGGCAGGAAGACGACCAAATCCATCGCAGCAAGTGTCTTTCGTGTGGGTGTCTCGGGGTGGGCACCAGCCGACGCGAGAGCGCCGGGACGCCAGATATCAGCATCTAGTGTGCCATCACGGCACGTCGCCGATGACCGCCCGTCGCGCCGGGACCCGCCCGGCCTCGCGAACCGTTTCCCGACGCGACGACCTGGCGACGGATTTCGCGCCGCGATACCGGGCCGGCCACCGATCCCGTCGCGTGTCGGGGTCGACGCCGACGAAACCACGTGCACGCCTATGCTTGCGCTGGGGCGTGACCGCGCGTCCTCGCACGTCACCCCTCCCGAACCACATCCACTCCCACGCCCCCGCGCCTCGAACTGGAGCAGCCATGAGCCCCCTCGAACAGAGCCGCCACCTGGCCACCGCCATCCCCGGCCCCAAGTCCACTGCCCTCATGGAACGCAAGGGATCGGCCGTGGCGCGCGGCGTGGGCACCACCATGCCGGTCTTCGCGGCCCGCGCCGGCGGCGGCATCGTCGAGGACATCGACGGCAACCGGCTCATCGACCTGGGCTCGGGCATCGCCGTCACGACCATCGGCAACGCCTCCCCGCGCGTCGTCGAGGCCGTCGCCGAACAGGCCGCCCAGTTCACGCACACGTGCTTCATGGTCACGCCCTACGAGGGTTACGTGGCCGTCGCCGAACACCTCAACCGGCTGGTGCCCGTCCAGGGCGAGAAGCGCTCGGCGCTGTTCAACACGGGCTCGGAGGCCGTGGAGAACGCCGTCAAGATCGCCAGGCACTACACCGGCAAGCAGGCCGTCGTGTCCTTCGACCACGCCTACCACGGACGCACCAACCTGACGATGGCGCTCACGGCGAAGTCGATGCCCTACAAGCACGGCTTCGGCCCGTTCGCGCCCGAGATCTACCGCGCGCCGCTGTCCTACCCCTACCGCGACTCCGAGTTCGGCAAGGAGATCGCCACCGACGGGGAACTGGCCGCGCGCCGGGCGTTGACCGTCATCGACAAGCAGGTCGGGGCCGAGAACCTGGCGGCGATCATCATCGAACCCATCCAGGGCGAGGGCGGCTTCATCGTGCCCGCCGAGGGCTTCCTGCGCACGCTGCTCCAGTGGTGCCGCGCCAACGACGTCGTGTTCATCGCCGACGAGGTGCAGACCGGCTTCGCCCGCACCGGCGCGATGTTCGCGTGCGAGCACGAGGGCATCGACCCCGACCTGATCGTCACGGCCAAGGGCATCGCCGACGGGCTGCCGCTGGCCGCCGTCACCGGTCGCGCCGAGATCATGGACGCCCCGCACTCCGGCGGACTCGGCGGCACCTACGGCGGCAACCCCGTCGCGTGCGCGGCGGCGCTGGCCACCATCGAGACCATCGAGTCCGAGGGCTTGGTCGAGCGCGCCCGTCAGATCGAGGCGTTGATGATGGGCCGCCTGCACCGGATGCAGGCCGACGACGACCGCATCGGCGACGTCCGCGGCCGCGGGGCGATGATCGCCATGGAGTTGGTGAAGTCCGGCACGTTCGAGCCCGACGCCGACCTCACCAAGAAGGTGGCCGCGGGGGCGCACGCCGCCGGCGTGATCGCGCTGACCTGCGGCACCTACGGCAACGTGCTGCGCTTCCTGCCGCCGTTGACCATCAGCGACGAACTGCTCGAGGAGGCCCTCGACGTGCTCGCCCTGGTACTCAAGGACGCCTGACCCAGCACACGGCGCGACGGCTAGCGCGTCGTGGGCACCGGCCGTCGGCGTCGGACGACGGCTAGCGCGTCGTATCGGCGGTGGACCGGCCGCGCAGCGCGGCACGCCATCCGCCGCGGCGCGGGCGCTCGTCACGGATGACCTCAGTGCGCGCGTCCTCGATGGGCGCGGCAGCCGCCGGGGCGGCGACGGTGGTCGCAGGCGCCGCCGGGGCGGCGACGTCGTGGCGCCGGACCGGGCGTTGGACGAATTCGACGTCGCGCACCGACCGGACCGACAGGCGTCCGAGCGCCATCGCCGCGAACAGCACCAGCAGCACGCCCACGCCGGAGAAGTAGGCCAGCTCGACCCACGCCTGCTGCGCTTCGGTGTCCCCCACCGGCGTGCCGACGTCGCCGAGGCCCAGCGGCCCCGCCAGGGCCCGACCGATGACGAACCACGCGCCCGCGGCCGCCGCCAACCAGCCACCCAGCATTCCGGTGATCCGGTTGCGCGAGGTCAGCAGGAGCAGTCCGCCGACGATCGCGACGACTCCGGGCAGCACCTCCAGCCAGCCGCGGCCGACGGTCCAATCCGATCCGAGGCTGTAGGACATGCCGAGCGACGGCGCGACGAAGGGCGCGGCCGCCCCCCACGCGCCGAGCGCGAGGACCACCAGCCCGCTCGCCGCGCCGCGGCTGCGCGGCATGGTCAGCCGACCCCCACGGGCCTGCACGTCCGGCGCGACGGCGGTGTCGAGGGTGTCTCGGTCGAGGGTGTCTCGCTTGAGGGTGTCTCGCTTGAGGGTGTCTCGGTTGACGGCGTTGCGGTTCACGACGTTGGTCATGGCTGCCTCCTGGGTTGTGGCCGAGAGGTACCCGCTGCGGTATCCCGCCAACCCGCGGCCCGTCGGGCGTCACACCCGCCAGATCCTGCGACTTCGTCAGCAAACCGGTCCTGGGTTTTGTACGATGCAGCGGGGGGTCCTCTGCGTACCGGGGCCGCGAACATCAGCACCGACCGCACCCGCGATCGGGGCAACGGACGTCGAAGAGTGGGCACAGGGCAGTGGAGTCAGTTCGCCGATGGTGGCGGCAACCCGATCACTTCGATTGGTTGTCGGCGTATCTGCAGAGCCGGCGCGTGCAGCGCTTCACCCGCCTCATGGTGGCGGCAATCCTGCTGGCGCTGGCCGTCGCGCCGCTGCTGATGCTCTTCAGCCCGCGTGGGCCGCAGCAGCCGCTGGAGCGGTGGATGTCGCTGGCCGTGGCCGCGACCACCTGTGTGATGGCAGCGCTGTGGGCCGCACGCTGGCCCACCCGCCCGCAATCGCTGGCGTTCGTCGCCTGCGCGGGAACGTGCATCGCCGCGGCATGTCTGGCGCAGCCGTCGCCGTCGTCCGGGCTGGCGGGCTGCACGGCCTTCGCCGCCCTCGCCGGGTACGTCGCGTTCTTCCACACCGGCCGCGCGCTGCTGCTGACGATCGCCCTCGCGGCCATCACTGCCGGCGTGTGCGCGATCCACATCGGTGTGCAGAACGATCCGTACGGCGCGGCCAGCAAATTGCTGGTGGTCACCATCGGCGTGCTCGCGGTGCCCTTCGGCGGGCACGTGCTGGTGCACTTCCTGGGCCTGGAGGCCACCAAGTCGGACATCGACCCGCTCACCGAACTCCCGAACCGGCGCGGCTTCCACCGGGCGCTGCGCGCGCTGGCCACCGAATCGGCGGGCAACCGGGCGACCGTGTTGGGCGTGATGATGATCGATCTCGACGCGTTCAAGCGCGTCAACGACACCGCCGGTCACGCCGCAGGGGACGCGACGCTGATTCAGGTCGCCGACATCCTGCGCGGCATCCGGCGAGGCGACTCGGTGGTCGCACGCATCGGCGGTGAGGAGTTCGTCGTCGGGGTGACGGCCCCGCCGAACGACGTGCTCGGCCTGGCCGAACGCCTGCGCCGCGAGATCGCCGAGAACCGCTGGCGCGTGACCGCCAGCGTCGGCGTCGCCATGGCGGCCTCAACCAGGCTGACCGGCGCCGACGACCATCCCGCAGCGCTGACCGAGCAGCTGAAGGGACTGGTGGAGGCGGCGGATCGTGCCATGTACACCGCCAAGCGCGCCGGCGGGGACCGCGTGCAGGTCGCCGGAACGCACCCCGTCCGCCCCGCCCCGTCGGGTACGCCCCGGTCCACGGTCGCACCCGCGGCCGACGGGCAGGCTCAGCCGCCGGCGGCCACTCCGATGGCCAGCAGGACCACGGCCACCAAGGGGAACGCGCCCTGGAGCACGGCCGAGCGGCTCTTGCTGCGGTCCGAGACCACCAGGACCAGCGCGGCGGCGAGCATGGACCCGACGCCCGCGAAGACCAAGGCCACGCCGGGGGCCGTGCCGCCCGACATCGTCAACCCCACGCCCACGAACGTCACGATCGCCAAGAAGAGGTTGTAGAAGCCCTGGTTGTAGGCCAGCAGCTTGGTGGTCTCGGCTTCCTCGGCCGTCGTCCCGAACGCCGCCCGCGTGCGCGGCGCCGTCCAGCGGAACGACTCCAAGATCCAGATGTACACGTGCAGCACCGCAGCCAGGGCGGCGACGATCAGAGCAGCGACGAGCATCCCGTCCTCATCCCTTCGTCATCCCCTTCGTCATCCCTCCGTTCCCGCCACCCCCACGGCGGTCGGGCATCACTCGAACAGACCAGGCTGTCCCAGCCCGGTGACACCGCTGGGCGGTGTCATGCCGAGATGGTGCCATGCCTGGGCGGTGGCGACGCGACCGCGTGGCGTCCGCGCGATCATGCCCGCCCGCACCAGGAACGGCTCACACACCTCCTCGACCGTGGTGGCCTCCTCCCCCACGGCGACCGCCAGCGTCGACACCCCCACGGGACCGCCGCCGAAACTCCGCGTCAGCGCGGACAGCACGGCCCGGTCCAGGCGGTCCAGGCCCAACTCGTCGACGTCGTAGACCGCGAGGGCGAGCTTGGCGATGTCGCGGGTGATGACACCGTCGGCCCGCACCTCGGCGTAGTCGCGGACGCGGCGCAGCAGCCGGTTGGCGATGCGCGGCGTCCCGCGGGAGCGGCGCGCGATCTCCGCGCCGGCCTCGGCACCCAACTCGATGCCGAGGATGCCCGCCGACCGCGCCAGCACCCGTTCGAGTTCACTCGGTTCGTAGAAGTCCATGTGCGCGGTGAAGCCGAACCGGTCGCGCAGCGGACCCGTCAGCGCACCGGACCTCGTGGTCGCGCCCACCAGGGTGAACGGCGCCACCTCCAGCGGGATCGAGGTGGCCCCCGGTCCCTTGCCCACGACGACGTCGACCCGGAAGTCCTCCATGGCCAGGTAGAGCATCTCCTCGGCGGGACGGGCGATGCGGTGGATCTCGTCGATGAACAGCACGTCACCCTCGACGAGGTTGCTCAGCATCGCCGCGAGGTCACCGGCGCGTTCCAATGCGGGCCCCGACGTGACCCGCAGCGACGAGTTCAGCTCGGCGGCGATGATCATGGCCAGCGACGTCTTGCCGAGGCCGGGGGGCCCGGACAGCAGGATGTGGTCCGGTGTGCCGCCGCGGTTCTTGGCGCCCTCGAGCACCAGTTGCAGCTGTTCACGCACCCGTGGCTGCCCGATGAACTCGCGCAGCGAGCGGGGCCGCAGGCTGGCGTCGATGTCCCCCTCGCCGACGGTCAGCGCCGCCGACACGTCGCGCTGGTCGGGCTCTTCGTCCTCTTCGAAGCGACCCATCTCAATCCTCTTCGCGCACGCGACTCACGACGGCCGCTACTTCCTGCCCAGGATCGACAGCGCGGCCCGCAGCGCGCTCTGCGTGGTGGCGTCGGGGTCACCCGCCAGCACCGAGTCGGTCGCGTCCTCGGCCTGCTTGGCCGCGAAGCCGAGGCCGACGAGCGCCTCGACCACCGGCCCGCGGATGCCGTGTCCGGTCGCCGACGCCACGCCGCCCGAGTTCACCTGCCCGATCTTGTCACGTAGCTCCAGCACCATGCGTTCCGCGCCGCGCTTGCCGATGCCGGGCACCCGGGTCAAGGCGGTCACGTCGCCGTCGCCGAGGGCCTGGCGGAGCGCTTGGGCGTCGTACACGGCGAGCGTGGCGAGTGCGATCTTGGGCCCGACGCCGGACACCCCGAGCAGCGTCGTGAACAGGTCTCGCGACTCGGCGTCGGCGAAACCGTAGAGCGTCATCGAGTCCTCGCGCACGATCATCGCCGTGATCAGCCGCGCCGGCGTGCCACGGCGCAGCGTGGCCAGCGTCGCGGGCGTGGTCATCACCTTGTAACCGACGCCGGCGGCCTCGATCACGGCGTGGTCCAAGGCGATGTCGAGCACCTCGCCGCTCACCGAGGCGATCACCGGACGCTCTTCGCCGTGGCGGTGGCCTTCAGCCGGGCCTGGTACGCGCGCCGGTGTTCGGCGGCCATGGCCTCGGCAGCGGCCATGCGGGCGATCATGGGGGCGCGCCAGCAATGGCAGATCGCCAGCGCCAGCGCGTCCGCGGCATCGGCGGGTGTCGGCTTGGCCTGCAGCGCAAGGATCTTGGTCACCATGGTGGTCACCTGGGCCTTGTCGGCACGGCCGTTGCCGGTGACGGCGGCCTTCACCTCGCTGGGCGTGTGAAAGTGCACGTCGATGTCCCGCTTGGCCGCCGCGAGCGCGATCACGCCGCCGGCCTGCGCCGTGCCCATCGCGGTGTTGGCGTTCTGGTTGGCGAACACCCGCTCGATCGCGACGACGTCGGGCAGGTGGGTGTCCATCCAGTGCTCCACGGTGTCACTGATGGTCATCAGCCGCCGCGCGAGCGGTTCGTCGGACGGGGTGCGCACCACGTCGACGTCGAGCGCGGTGACGTGCCGCCCACGCCCGCTCTCGATGACCGACAGCCCGCAGCGCGTCAGGCCGGGGTCCACGCCCATCACCCGCACCATCACTCCTTCACGACTCCTGTGCCGAACAGCTGTTCGATAGCGTAGCGGTGTCGCGGCGCCGCGCCGGGTAGGGACACGCCTCGGCGATCGGCGCCGCTGCCGGCTCGGGGTTCGGGATCGAGGGTTTCAGACCACCGTCGAACGGGGATGGGATCGTGGGGCGGGCGTCGGCAGCGACGTCGACCGCGTCCCGCAAGCCCTCGGTTCCACACCCCGCGCCGTCGCCAAAGTGCCTGCAAGAGGCCGTGTTTCGCGCGACCTCGGCGGCGTCGCGGCGGCACCGCCGGCGTGACGGCATCGGCAGACGCAGCTACCGTCGCGGGGAGGAACCCGACCCGACCCCGACCGGAAGCCGACACGCACTGATGCCCGACGAGACCGAGTTCGAGTCCGCCACCAACCTCGCCGTCACCCTCGCCTGGGTGGCCGGTGCCATCGTCATCGCCTACCTGGTGGGGGCCGCCGCCACGTGGCTGATCCGTCGCATCGGCAGGCGCAGTGACGTGCTGGCCGACGTGGCGACGTTCAGCAGGCTGCCGCTGCGGACGACGCTGATGATCTTCGCCGCATCCCTCGCGGTACAGCGGACGTCCGACGACGCGGACCCGTGGCGCGGGTGGGTCGACCACACGCTGCTGATCGCCAACATCGCCACCCTCACCTGGCTGATGATCAGCCTGGTGCAGGTGGCCGAGCGGCGCGCGATCTCGCGCTTCGCCGGCGGCGACGACGAGATCACCGACGCCGATCGGCGCTGGCGTCGGGTACGCACCCAGGTGACGGTGCTGCGACGCCTCGCCATCGCGATCGTCGTCGTCCTCGGCGTGGCGGCCATCCTGATGACGTTCCCAGCGTTCTCGGACATCGGCACCACGCTGTTCGCCTCGGCCGGCGTGCTGTCGGTGGTCGCCGGCCTGGCCGCGCAGACGTCGTTGGGCGCGGTGTTCGCCGGCATGCAGATCGCGTTCTCGGGTGCCGTGCGCGTCGGCGACATCGTGGAATTGGAGCAGGGCCGCTGGTGGGGACGCATCGAGGAGATCACGCTCACCTACGTGGTGGTGCGGCTGTGGGACGAGCGCAGGCTGGTGCTGCCGTCGACGTACTTCACCACGACCCCGTTCGAGAACTGGACCCGCAACGCCACGGAGATCATGGGGTCCGTGGAGTTCGACGTCGACTTCCGCACCCCGCTGCACGCCATGCGCGCCGAGCTGGACCGGCTGCTCGCCGCGAACGCCGAGGAGTGGGATGGCCGCCGCGGCGTGCTGCAGGTGACCGACGCCGTCGGCGGCGTGGTGCGCGTGCGGATCGTCGTCAGCGCCCCCAACGCCGGGGCACTGTTCGACCTGCGCTGCGCGGTGCGCGAGGGCCTGGTCGACTGGCTGCACCGCACCGGCGGGGCGCTGCCCATGCAGCGGTTCGTCGAGGAGGACGCGGCGCCGACGGTGCACTCGCGCCCGCGCCCGGGCGACGGCGAGACCTCGCGGGTGGGATCGAGCCTGTTCTCCGGTAGCCCCGAGGCCGAGGAGCGCGCCCGGGCCTTCGACGACCACGGGGACCGCGGGGACCGCGAGGACCACGGGGACCCGCGCGACGATCTGGTGCCGTCCAACGGCTCCAACGCTTCGAACGGTTCGAAGGGCTCGAACGGATCCGTGGTGCGCGGACGCGGAGGCGATTAGCGCGATTGGCGCGATTAGCGCGTACTAGCCCATTCCACACTCGGCGGTCGGCGCCAGCGTGACGCCGCGATAGCGCTGCGCCAGCACGGCTCCGGCGACGCGCAGCGGCTCCACGTCGCGCAGCGTGCGGGCCAGCAGGAATGCCCCTTCCAGTGCGCCCACGAGCGCGATGGTCAGCCGCCGCGCCTCCTCGGTGGCCAGCCCACGGGCGGCGAAGTAGGCCGTCCCGCCGTCGAGCCATGACGTGACGATCTCTGCGGTGGTGACACGGAGTTCCTCGACGGTGTCGGCCACCTCGGCGGCGACGCTGGCGACGGGGCACATGTTGGCGTATCCGGTGGCGGCCATGTCGTCGGCGGCCTGGGTGAAGGCGGCGGTGATGGCCTCGGCCAGGTCGTCGTGGGGCGCCATCAGCGTGGGGATGAGCAGGCCGTAGGCCGCGCCGGCGTTGGCCAGGGCCTCCCCTGCGATCTGCACCTTGCCGCGCGGGAAGTGGTGATACAGCGAGCCGATGGGCGCGCCCGAGGCCGCCGCGACGTCCTTCATGCCGACGGCAGCGTAGCCGCGCACGCGCATCAACTCGGCCGCCGCCGTGAGGATCGATTCCCGCGTGGACCTTGCCATCGCACCTCCCGGGGACCACACTAGAGCACACGTTCTAGAATGATCGTTCTAAGGGGTCCACGTGCCAACGGTAGACGTCGAAGCAGGCACCATCGAGTACCACGACGCCGGCGACCCGGGCGGTCCGCCCGTGGTGCTGCTGCACGGGCTGCTGATGAACCATGCCCAGTGGAGTCGCACACTTCCCCTGCTGCCCAACGGTTTTCGCTACCTGCTGCCGGTGCTGCCGCTGGGCGGGCATCGCATCCCGATGCGCGCGGACGCCGACCTGACGATGCCGGGCATGGTGCGCCTGCTCGCCGACGTGCTGGACGCGCTGCACCTGCGCGACGTCACGCTGGTGGTCACCGACTGGGGCGGCCCGCTGTTCCTCACCGACATCGGCCGCGACACGCGGGTGAGCCGGTTGATCGTGTGCCCGTCGGAGGCCTACGCCAACTTCCCGCCGCAGGGTCCACCAGGAGTCGCCGCGTGGGTCGCCGGCCGCACCACCGGCACCGTCGCGTTGGCGCTGCGCCAGATGCGCGTCCGGTGGCTGCGGGACAGGTTCTTCATGTTCGGCATGATGGCCGCGCGGTCCATCCCGCAGGACGTCGTGCAGGCCTGGACCACTCCCGGCATCGCCGACGTCGGCGTGCGTCGCGACCTGGTGAAGTACTGCCGCACCCGGTTCGACGCCGGTGAGCTGATCCGGGCCACCGAACGGCTCGCCGACTTCGACGGCGACGTGCTCGTGCTGTGGGCCCGCAACCGGGTGTTCCCGCCCGCGCACGCCGAGTCGCTCGCCGCGCTCACGGGGGCGACGCTGCGCTGGATCGACGACGCCAAGGTGCTGGTGATGCTGGATCAGCCCGAGCGCACGGCCATCGAGATCGGCACGTTCCTCACGGCGACGGCGGGCTCCCGCCGCTGAGCGGGACCGCGCGCCGCGGGGGCGTCACTCCTCGTCGAGCTGGGCGGCGACGTCGTCGGGGATGTCGACGTTGGTGTAGACGTTCTGCACGTCGTCGCTGTCTTCGAGCGCATCGACGAGCTTGAACACCTTGCGGGCGCCGTCCAGGTCGACGGGTACGGTCACCGACGGCTGGAAGCTGGCCTCGGCCGAGTCGTAGTCGATGCCCGCCTCCTGCAGCGCGCTGCGCACGGCGACCAGGTCGCTGGGCTCGGAGATCACCTCGAAGCTCTCACCCAGGTCGTTGACGTCCTCGGCGCCGGCCTCGAGCACCGCGGCCAGCACGTCGTCCTCGGTGAGTTCGTTCTTGTCGAGCGTCACCACACCCTTGCGGGAGAACAGGTACGACACCGAGCCGGGGTCGGCCATGTTGCCGCCGTTGCGCGTCATGGCGACGCGGACCTCGCCCGCGGCGCGGTTGCGGTTGTCGGTGAGGCACTCCACCAGCACGGCGACGCCGTTGGGGCCGTAGCCCTCGTACATGATGGTCTGCCAGTCGGCGCCGCCGGCTTCCTCGCCGGCACCGCGCTTGCGGGCGCGCTCGATGTTGTCGTTGGGGACCGACGTCTTCTTGGCCTTCTGGATGGCGTCGTACAGCGTGGGGTTGCCCGCCGGGTCACCGCCACCGGTGCGCGCCGCCACCTCGATGTTCTTGATCAGCTTGGCGAAGCTCTTGCCGCGCCGGGCGTCGATGACGGCCTTCTTGTGCTTGGTGGTCGCCCACTTGGAATGGCCGCTCATGCCGTGCCTTACCTCTCTGGATTGACGTCCGGCCGACCAGTCTACTTGGTGGCCGACGAGGCCCGGGCCATGCTCACCGCGGCGCGAACGGCATGGATCACGCCGAGAGGTCGCCGTCGACACCGCCGTCGACATCGCCGTCGACATTGCCGTCGACGTAGCGCTGCAAGTTCGGCGCGACGGCCGCCACCAGTTCGTCCTCGGTCATCGACGCGACGGGTTCCACGCGCCAGACGTAGCGCACCATGGCCAGTCCCATCAGCTGTGACGAGACGAGCCCGCTGCGCCGCAGGCGGTCGGGTTCGTCGGACCCCAGCCGCGAGACGCCGATCAGGTTGGCCTCCGCGATGCGGCGCAGCTTGTCCCGCGTGGTCTCGTCGTGGGCCGCGGTGAGGAGCACGGCCCGCAGCACGGGTGCGATCTCCTCGTCCTCCCACGCCGACAGCATCAACCGCAGCAGGGCCTCGCCCAGCTCGGCGTGCGGCGTCGCCCACGTGGCGGCGACCGCGTCGAGCCACCGCTGCGGTGGCGCGGTCGCCGCGTCGAGCAGCGCTTCCTTGGACCCGAAGTAGTGGTAGACGAGCGCGGGGTCGACGTCGGCGCCTCTGGCGATCGCCCGGATGGTGGTGCCTGCCCAGCCGTGCTCGGCGAACAGCTCCCGCGCGGTGGCCAGGATGCGGGCCGACAGCACACCGCGTTCGTCGCGGGGGCCGGGGTGGGACCGCTTCGCCATCTCACGAGCCTAACAAGGGGTTTCCCGTTGCGTTGAGATTAGTTTCACCGTAGCGTGAGACTCATGGCGAAGAGCGCACCCCTCAACGGGCCCCAGACCACGGGCCGGGAGTACCGGAACCTCAGCGAGCCGCAGTACGCCGTGCACCACGACCTCGACGTGGCCGTACCGGTGCGCGACGGCATCTCGCTGCTCGCCGACGTCCACCGTCCCGACGCCGAGGGACGCTTCCCGGTGCTCGTCGCCGCCTCGCCCTACCCGCGTCAGATCCAGGACCTCGGCGCGCCGATGGGCTTCATCGAGGCGGGCAACACGGCGTTCTGGGTCTCGCGGGGCTACGTCCACGTCATCGCGAACGTGCGCGGCACCGGCGGCTCCGGCGGCGAGTTCGGATTCTTCGACGCCGCGGAGCGCCGCGACATGCACGACCTCGTCGAGTGGGCGGCCACGCAACCGTGGTGCGACGGCAACGTCGGCATGATCGGCATCAGCTACTTCGCGATGACGCAGCTCGAGGCGGCCGTCGAACGGCCGCCGCACCTCAAGGCGATCTTCCCCGTCGCCGTCACGTCCGACCTGTTCGAGGCCGCGTCACACCACGGCCTCGTCAGCTCGGCCTTCGTCACCCCGTTCCTGTCGATGATGGGCCTCACCGCGGGGCGCAGCGGCGAGTTCTGGCGCAGCGCCGGGCTGCGACTCGCCCGCAAGGTCCTCAACCTGGGACCGCTGCACCGCAAGTTCGGCACCATGAACGGCGAGGCCGCGGTGACGACGATGCACCAACTGCTCAAGCTCCCCCACGACCCGCATCCCTGGGACGACCTGTGGCGCGACGTGGTCGTCGCCCATCCCGTGCGCGACGCGTGGTGGGACGAGCGCGACCTCACCCCGCTGCTGGCCGACGTCGACGTTCCGGTGTATCTCGGCTGCGATTGGGAGAACGTGCCGCTGCACCTGCCGTCGACGTTCATCACGTGGAAGGCGTTGGCGGACAACCCGAACGTCCGCATGGCCCTGCTGGACCGCTACGGCCTGACGTGGCCGTGGGAGAGCCTGCACACCGAGGCGCTGGCGTGGTACGACCACTGGCTCAAGGGCCGCGACACCGGCATCCTCGACGGCGACCCGGTCCGGTTCGCGCTGCCGGGGGCGCCCGGGTGGCACACCAGCCCGTCCTGGCCGCCCGCCGCCACCCACCAGCAGTGGGCGCTGCGCGCCGACGGCGCCCTGCTCGCCGACGAGGGCACACCGGGTGCCCGCGACTTCCTGGTGCTCGGCGCGGGCACCGGCCGGGTGAGGACCAGCGCCGCCGACCCACCGGCCACCCTGGCGTGGACGTCGGCAGCGCTGGACACCGACCTGGACGTCGTGGGCGAGATCGAGCTGCGCCTGGTCGCGTCGGCGACCGCCGCGGACACCGCGTGGATCGCCACCCTGCAGGACGTGGCGCCCGACGGCGAGGTCACCGACGTCACCGCGGGATGGCTGCGCGCCGGCCTGCGGCAGGTCGACGACGCCGCGAGCGTGCCCGGTGCACCGGTCCTGCCCTGCAGGCAGGCCAGCGCCGTCCCCATCGGCCAGGACGTGGAATACCGGATCCCGTTGGTGCCCAACGCCCGTCGCTTCGCCGCCGGGCATCGCATCCGCTTGGTACTCGCCGGCGACGACCAGGATCCGACGACGCCGGCCATCATGGGGTTCCGGCACGCGTCGGTCGGAACCAGCAGCCTGAACACCGTGCGGTCGGCGTCGCGGCTGTTGCTCCCGATCCTGGGCTCCTGACCCCGCGTCGTCTGCCTCGCGACCGCGCCGACTCGGCGTCGTCTGCCTCGCGACCGCGCCGACTCGGCGTCGTCTGCCTCGCGACTACGTCGACTCGGCGTCGTCTGCCTCGCGACTACGTCGACTCAGTATCGTCGTCCGTGATGGCTGAACGGGATTCGGGCGGATCGACCCGCCTGCGACGAGGGTGGCGGCTCGCGATGAGCGGGCGCCGCGACCCGGCACCCGGTGCGGGGCAACGCCACCGGAGTTCCTACGAACTCGGCGACCTGCACACCCGCCGGGTCCTCGACCTCGTCATCCGGCTGGCCGAGGTGATGCTGTCGTCGGGGTCGGGCACCGCCGACGTCGTGGCCACGGCCCAGGACGTGGCCGCGGCCTATCAGCTCACCGACTGCGTCGTCGACATCACGTTCACCACCATCATCGTGTCGGCCCCGCCCACCGACGAGAGCCCGCCGGTGACCATCGTGCGCTCGGTGTGGACGCGATCGACCGACTACACGCGGCTGTCCCACCTCGACCGGCTGGTGCAACGGATCACGGTCGGCGGTGTCTCGGTCGACGAGGCGCACGCCGCCATGGACGAGATCACCGGCCAACCGCATCCCTACCCGCGCTGGCTGGCGACGGTGAGCTGGGCGGCGTTCGCGTTCGGCATCGCGATGCTGCTGGGTGGCAGCGCGCTGACGTGCGTGGTGGCCGCGGTGACCTCGGCCGTCATCGACCGCGTGGGGCGCCTGCTCAACCGCGTGGGCACGCCGTTCTTCTTCCAGCACGTGGTGGGCGGAGCCATCGGCACCCTCGCCGCGGTGACCACCTATCAGTTCGTCGGCCAGGGGCTGACGACGCTGATCGCCACCAGCATCGTCGTACTGCTCTCGGGCATGACGCTGGTGGGTTCCATGCAGGACGCCCTGACCGGGTACATGATCACCGCGCTGGCCCGGTTGGGCTCGGCCCTGTTCCTCACCGCGGGCATCGTGGTGGGCATCATCTGCGGGCTGCAGATCGCCAAGGCGGCCGGCTTCGCCATGGAGTTGCGCGTCGACGTCCGGCAGGCGCTGGTGGTGACCTATCAGCCGCTGCCCATCGCGATCGCCGTCGCGGGCGCCGTGCTGGCGGGCGTGTTCATGACCATCGCCTGCTACGGGCCGCTGCGTTCGGTGGTCACGGCAGGCACCGCCGCGGGCATCGCCGCCGCGACGTCGATCGGCCTGAGCGCCACCGGGGTCGGGCAGGTGGTCGCCACGCTCGCCGCGGCCGTTGCCGTGGGTCTGTTCGCCACCGTCATCTCCGTGCGGCGCCAGGCTCCCGCCCTGGTGACCGTCACCGCGGGCATCACACCGCTGCTGCCCGGTCTTGCGGTGTTCCGTGCGGTGTTCGCGTTCGCCGTCGACGAGCGTTTCGACTACGGGCTCACCCAGCTGCTGGCGGCCAGCGCCATCGCGCTGGCGATCGGCAGCGGCGTCGTGATGGGCGAGATCGTGGCGTCTCCGCTGCGCTTCGGCGCGGGCCGCGTCGGCGACTTCTTCCGCAAGGACGGGCCGCCCGGGATCCGGCGCGCCGTGGGCCGCGGCGTCGTCCAGCTGCGGCCGGCGCACGCCGCCCGCACCGCCGAGGAGCGGTCGGGGACCACCAGCCTGGCCATGGAGCCCGCGTCGGGCGCCGACGAGGAGTGAGCGGCGCTACAGCGACGCGACGAACATCTGGTGCACCCGCCGGTCGCCGGTGACCTCGGGATGGAACGCCGTCGCGAGCACCCGGCCCTGCCGCACCGCGACGGGATGGCCCGCCGCGCGGGCGAGCACCTCGACGTCCGGGCCGACGCGCTCGACCCACGGCGCCCGGATGAACACGGCGTGCGCCGGTCCGTCCAGGCCGCTGAACTCGACGTCGACCTCGAAGGAATCCACCTGGCGGCCGAAGGCGTTGCGCCGCACCGTCATGTCGATACCACCCAGCGGCAGCGCCTCCCGGCCCGGGACGCCGGCGTCGGCGATCTCGGTGGCCAGCAGGATCATCCCCGCGCACGAGCCGTAGGCGGGCATGCCGTCGCGCAGCCGCTGCCGCAACGGTTCGAGCAACTCCAGTTCGCGCAGCAGGTGGCTCATGGTGGTCGATTCCCCACCCGGGATCACCAACGCGTCCACCGCCTCCAGCTCGGACAACCGCCGCACGGTGCCCGCCTCGGCGCCGGCCTCACGCAGCGCCGCCAGGTGCTCACGGGTATCTCCCTGCAGCGCAAGAACACCCACGCGAGGCGCGGTCACTTCGCGACGTCGCGCTTGTAGCGGGTGAGACCCTCCTGCATGACCGAGGCCACCATGTCGCCGTAACGGTTGAACAGCTTGCCCTGCGTCAACGCGCGGCCACCACACGCAGACGGCGACGACTGGTCGTAGAGCAGCCACTCGTCGGCGCGGAACGGCCGCATGAACCACATCGCGTGATCGAGCGAGGCCACCATCAGGTGCTGGCGTTCGTCGGCGTGATGCACCTGGGCCGAGCCCAGCAGCGTCAGGTCGGACAGATAGGCCAGGGCGCAGATGTGCAGCACGGGGTCGTCGGGCAGCGGGTCGCGGTGACGGAACCACACCTGCTGCTGGGATGCCTTGCCGGGGATCGCCGCCACCTGGTCGCGCGGCACGATGCGCACGTCCCACTCGTCGAACTGCCGGAAGCTGGCATCGTCGAACACCTTGCTGGCCGACTTGAAGTCCGGGATGTTGTCCGGTGGCGGTGCGCTCGGCATGGCGTCCTGGTGCTCGATGCCGCTCTGGTCGGTCTGGAACGACGCCGACATCGAGAAGATGGTCTCGCCGTGCTGGATGGCACTGACGCGGCGCGTGCAGAACGACCCGCCGTCGCGGATGCGCTCCACGGCGTACACGGTGGGGTTGCGGGCATCCCCCGCGCGCAGGAAGTAGCCGTGCAGCGAGTGCACCTGGAAGCGCGGGTCGACGGTCCGCACCGCCGACACCAGCGACTGCCCGGCGACGTGTCCGCCGAACGTGCGCTGCAGGAAGCCGGACTCGGGGCTGAACACGCCGCCGCGATAGATGTTGACCTCGATCTGTTCCAGGTCGAGGATCTCTTCGATCGCCACGTTCGGTTCTTACCAGCCGCGCTCTGCCAGCCGGTGCGGCACCGGGATGTCGTCGACGTTGATGCCCACCATCGCCTCACCCAGCCCACGCGAGACCTTGGCCAGCACGTCGGGATCGTCGTAGAAGGTCGTGGCCTTGACGATGGCCGCGGCGCGTTCGGCGGGGTTGCCCGACTTGAAGATGCCCGAGCCCACGAACACGCCCTCGGCACCGAGTTGCATCATCATCGCCGCGTCGGCGGGGGTGGCGATGCCACCCGCCGTGAACAGCGTCACGGGCAGCTTGCCGGCCCGCGCCACCTCGACGACGAGGTCGTAGGGCGCCTGCAATTCCTTTGCCGCGACGTAGAGTTCGTCCTCGGACAGCGACGTGAGCCGGCGGATCTCACCACCGATCTTGCGCATGTGCGTGGTGGCGTTGGAGACGTCGCCGGTACCGGCCTCGCCCTTGGACCTGATCATCGCCGCGCCCTCGGTGATGCGGCGCAGCGCCTCGCCCAGATTGGTCGCGCCGCACACGAACGGCACCGTGAAGCGCCACTTGTCGATGTGGTTGGCGTAGTCGGCCGGGGTCAGCACCTCGGACTCGTCGACGTAGTCGACGCCGAGCGCCTGCAGGATCTGGGCCTCCACGAAGTGACCGATGCGCGCCTTGGCCATCACGGGGATGGTGACCGCCGAGATGATGCCTTCGATCATGTCGGGATCGCTCATCCGCGAGACCCCGCCCTGGGCGCGGATGTCGGCGGGCACGCGCTCGAGTGCCATCACCGCGACCGCGCCGGCGCCCTCGGCGATGCGCGCCTGCTCGGGTGTGACGACGTCCATGATGACGCCACCCTTGAGCATTTCGGCCATGCCGCGCTTGACGCGCGCGGTCCCGGTCTGGCCCGACCCGTTGCTGGCTGCGGTTTCCACTTCTGTCTCCTCAGATTGGTGCGGCCTCAGTGTAATGGGGCACCGAAATGAATTGAATCCGCAGTCGTCTCGGCGGGCTACCAGCGCGACGGGGTGCCCTCCCGCACGCGGGCCACCTCCGACCGCGCGAACCGCACCCGGGCGGTGTCCGCGCCCCGCGCCGCGGCGATCTCGCCCGCCAGGTCGTAGATCGCGTCCAGCACCAACCCCGTTCGTCCTTTGCCGTGCCTGCGGAAGCGGCGCCGTGCACGGTACGTGCCGGTCACCGCGTCCAGTTCGGCGGCGTCGAGCACGCCGCGTGCCACCTCCGGTGCCAGCACCGCGCGCATGACGTCGCGCTCGGCGCCCACGGTGGCGCGGTACACCAGCACGGCGATGCCGAGCGCGATCGCGATCGCGACGATCCACGATCCGATCACCAGCACGGCGTCGCCACCGGTGATCGCGCCGAGGCCGTCCCAGACGCCGTGCAGCAGCATCGCGGTGGCCATCAGCAGCAGCCCGCGGCCGACGCGGCGCGGTGCGGCCGGGCGGCCCAGCACGTAGATCAGGCCGGCGCAGAACACCGCGCTGTAGAGCACGTGCGCGGCGATGCCGAGGCCCATGCGCATGAAGATGGTGGACATCTCGGACCGGACCGGGTCGGCCCCGAAGTGGGCACCCGCGGCGTGGAGCGCATACGAGATGTCCTCGTTGATCTGAAACCCCAGTCCGATCGCCACGCCCAGGACCAACCCGTCGAACGCCGTGCGGACGACCCGCGGAGCCATCGCGACGAGCAGCAGCAGGCCGACGCCCTTAGAGAGTTCCTCGGTGAACGGCGCCGACAGCGCTGCCGCCCAGTTGAGCGACCAGGTCTGGCCGAAGGACTTGGCGTACAGATCGCTCAGGGCGTCGTTGGCCGGGGCGGCCATCACCCACGTGGCGGCGAACGCCCCCCACAGCAACCCTGTCACCAGCAGCTTCACGGGCAGCTTGGCGTACCGGTCGACGCGTTGGGTGAACCACCACAGCAGTGCGCCGTAGGCGACGAACAGCACGACGGCCCAGGCGATGGCGGTGGAGTAGGAGGCGGGCTGGTCGACCAGCATCGGGACGAAGCCGACGATGCCGAGGCCGACCAGCACGACGTAGGCCCAGAACGCCAGGTTGCGGGGTTGGTAGAAGACGAAGCGGCGACCCCAGCCGGACGTGTCGAGCACGTCCCGGCGGTCATGGTCGAGGGCGTCGAGGCTGCCGGCCGCGGTCATGCTGCCGGTCCGTTCATCCGGATGCTGGAGATCATGCGTGCGACGGCATCGGTCTCGGCCGGCGTGGGGTCGGCCGTGGCGGTCACCTTGGCCGCCACCCCGACGCCGTCGGCGACGAAGGTCACCAGCAGCCCCTCGGTCGTGGTCCCGGCCACCTCCTCGAGCACCCCGGTCTGGCCGGCGTCGGTGGTGATCGTGGTGCGCTCGCTGACCACGCCGACGTCGCCGTCGAGCACGCCGGACGCCGTCTCCCACTGATCCATCAGGGCATTGGCGTCGCCACCGAAGGTGTCCGTCACGACGGTCAACGCGGTACTGCCGTCGGCGACGCTGGCGGAGTCCGGGTAGGCGCCACCGGCGATCGGGCTGCCGGTGCGCACGCCCCTCGTGATGCCCCAGCCGGGTTCCGGCACGAACGTGACGCCGTTGTCCAGTCCCATGACGTCGCCGGCGACCACCTCGTCGTCGTAGCCGATGACGTCGTCGACGGTCGGCAGCACGATGGCCGTGACGAACACCAGCGCCAGCACGACGAGCGTTGGCGCGACGGTGCGGCGGTCCATGCCGAACCATCGGCGATCGACGGGAATGAAGCGCTCGTCGGGCTCGAAGTCCGGCTCTCGGACGTGGGTGAGGGTCTCCGTCACACTCGGCTCCTGGATCGGGCCCGGGAGCGCAGTCGGTGCCGTCGGATGGCGCCGTCCCCCAGGTCGCACATGCTTGCCGAGGCAAGCGTCGGCACGAATTTATCGCAACGAGCGTCAATTATGGGGACGTTTGGTCAGCGAATGGCCGAGGCGGCCGTGACCGGGCCCTGCCCGTCGGCCAGCGCATTGGCCTCGGCCAACCGTTCCCCCAGCTGCACCGGGTACACCGTCTCGCCGCAGGCGACCAGGTCGGCGATGATCGTCGCATCGCACCAGCGGTGCCCCAGGATGTAGCTGCGCTCCAACGCGGTGTGCCCGCCCGTCGCCGGTTCGAAGCGGTCGGTGCGGTAGGTGAAGAACACCTCCTCGCTGCGCGTCACCGTGCCGTTGAAGTTGATCAGCGCCTCACGCTGCCAGATGGGCCCCACCAGATCGGCCACGTCGATGCGCAGGCCCGTCTCCTCGGCCAGCTCCCGCACGGCCGCCGCAGGCAGGCTCTCCCCGGGATGCACCGCTCCCCCGATCGTGAACCACCACCGCGGCGCCCTGCCCGGATCCAGCGCGGGGTCCGATCCGCGGAACAACAGCACGCACCCGTCCGCGTCGAGCAGGACCACGCGCGCCGAGGTCCGCCGGCCCGTCTGCTCGACCACCGTGCGGGTGGCCCGTTCGGCGATCTCGAAGTACGTCGGCATCGCCGCGGTCCCGCCGAGGTGCAGGGCCCGCACCAGCGGTCGCTCGCGCAACGCCAACGTGTCGCGCACGGCGTCGTTGTGAAAGCGCCGCGCCAACGTCACCCGCGCCTCGGCGTCGGCCAACTCGGCCACCAGCGCCGTCGGCAGCGACGTCTGGTCCACCAACGCCAGCTCCGCGGACAGATCGTTCTCGGCCGCCTCCCGGGCCGTGCGTGGCGCCTGCTCGGCGGCGTCGGCTAGCGCGCTCAACCGCCGTCCGGGAGCGCTGCCCGCATAGGCGTCCGCGGCGACCGCCCGCGCCACCACGGCACGGCGGGCAAGGGCGCCGTCGAGAGCCTGCCACGACAGGTCGTAGCGCACGTGCAGGCGATCGAGCCGATGGGCCGTCTGCAACGCCCACACACCCCCGATCACCAGGACGGCGACGACCAGGACCGCGACCGCGATCAGCAGCCAGACGAGGCTCACCGGCGGACCCCGCGCGCCGCCTCCCGGCCGGTCCCCGCGACCCGGACCTTCGTGCCCGACCCGGCCACCGTCTCGTACACCTGCAAGATCTGCCTGGCCACCTTCGACCAGTCGTAGCGCTGTACGGCGTCGGTGGCCGTGGCGACGTAACGCGCCCGCAGCGCGTCGTCGTCGAGCACCTCCACCAGCGCGGCCGCCAGCGCGTCGGCGTCGCCGACCGGGACCAGCCGCCCCGCGGAACCGTCCTGGAGTACCCGCCGGAACGCGTCGAGATCGGCGGCCACCACCGCGGTGCCCGCGGCCATCGCCTCGACCAGCACGATGCCGAAGCTCTCACCGCCGACGTTCGGCGCGCAGTAGACGTCGGCGCTGCGCATCGCCGACGCCTTCACCTCGTCGTCGACCAGTCCGAGCAACCGCAGGTGGTGCGCGTGCTCGCCGGCCTGCTCGCGCAATTGCTCCTCGTCGCCGCGTCCCACCACCAGCACCTCCACGTCGGGATGCGCGGCGACCAGGGCGGGCAGGGCCGCGAGCAAGACGCTCATGCCCTTGCGCGGTTCGTCGTAACGGCCCAGGAACAGCACGGTGCGACCGGGACGCGGATAGCCGTCGAGCAACGGCGCCGCGGCGAAGGCGCCCACGTCGACGCCGTTGGGGATCTCGACGGCGTCGGATCCCAGTGCCTCCATCTGCCAGCGGCGGGCCAGGTCGGACACGGCGATGCGGCCGACGATCTTCTCGTGATACGGCCGCAGGATGCCCTGGAACACCGACAGCGTCAGCGACTTGGTGGTCGAGGTGTGGAACGTCGCGACGATGGGGCCCTCCGCGGCCTGCAACGCCAGCATCGACAGGCTCGGCGCGTTGGGCTCGTGCAGGTGCAGCACGTCGAAATCGCCTGCCGCCAACCACTTCTTGACCATCCGGTGGGTGGCGGGGCCGAACCGCAGCCGCGCCACCGAGCCGTTGTACGGGATCGGCACGGCCTTGCCGCCGGAGACCACGTAGTCCGGCAGCGTCACGTGCGGCGACGACGGCGCCAGCACGCTGACGTCGTGGCCGTACCCCCGCATCACCTCGGCCAGTTGCAGCACGTGCGCCTGGACGCCGCCCGGGACGTCGAACGAATAGGGGCAGACCATCCCGATCCGCATGTCAGGGCTCCCGATTCGTGCCCGGGTCGCTGCCCTCCAGCCGCGCCCTTCGCTGCGCCGACAGGTCGGCGATCCACTGCGGTTGCAGCATGTGCCAGTCCTCGGGATGGGCGGCGATGTTGGCGGCGAACCGGTCGGCGAGGTGCTGCGTGACGGTCGCGACGTCACCCGAGGACGTGTCCAGCGGCGCCTCGATGTGCGTGCCCCACGCCGCGCCCTCGAACCAGGTGTGCGTGGGCAGCAGCACCGCCCCCGTCTCCAGCGCCAACCGCGCGGGGCCGGCCGGCAGCCGCGTCGGCTCACCGAAGAAGTCGACCTCGATGCCCGAGCGGGTCAGGTCGCGGTCGGACATCAGGCACACCAGCCCGTTGGCCCGGAGCCGTTCGGCCAGCACCTCGAACGGCGGCCGGGCGCCGCCGGTCAACGGCAGCACCTCGAAGCCCAGGCTCTCGCGGTAGGCGACGAAACGGTGGTACAGGGACTCGGGTTTGAGCCGTTCGGCCACGGTGGCGAACCGGCCGTAGGTGTTGGTCAGCCACACCCCCGCCATGTCCCAGTTGCCGCTGTGCGGCAGCGCGAGCACGGCACCGCGACCGGCGGCCAGCGCGGCCTCGACGTGCTCGCCGCCGACGGCGTGCTCGGCGAGCCGGTGCGCCAGCGCCACGTGGTCCATCGACGGCAGCCGGAACGCCTCCCGCCAGTAGCGCGCGTACGACGCCAGCGACGCGTGCATCAGCTCGGCAGGCACGTCCCCGGGCGAAACGCCCACCACGCGCGCCAGGTTCTTGCGCAGCTGCGCGGGTCCGCCGCCGCGGGCGGCATACCAGGCGCCCGCTCCGAACGCGTTGCGCGCGGCGAACTCCGGCATCGCCCGGACGACACGCCAGCCGGCCGCGTACCCGAGATCGGCGAGCTGCTCCCCCAGCGCCGACGGCAGCACGCTCACGAGTCGCTCGTCCCCTGCGCGCCGGGTGGGGTGTTCGACGACGGGGGCTGCGAGGACAGCGGCTCCACCGCACCCGGCGACGTCCGCACGGAGTGCACGCGCTGCCCCAGCGTGATCAGGCTCGCGACGGCGAGCAGCCACATCGCGACCGGCAGCAGCCACGGCAGCGGGAAGAAGGGCAGGTCCGACACACCCGCACCGACGAGGACGATGACCAGGCGTTCGGGCCGTTCGATGGTGCCCCCCTCGGCGCTCAGCCCGTTGGCCTCGGCGCGCGCCTTGATGTAGGAGACCACCTGTGACGTGACGAGGCAGATCATCGTGGCGACCACGAGCGGGCTGCTGTGCAACCCGAACGCCGCCCACCACAGCAGGCCGCAGAACACGGCGCCGTCGGCGATCCGGTCACACGTCGCGTCCAGTACGCCGCCGAACCTGGTGCCGTAGCCGCGTTCTCGGGCCATCGCGCCGTCGAGCATGTCGGCCAGGACGAAGAATGCCACGGCCACCGCACCCCACCACAGCTGTCCGCGCGGGAACAGCGTGAGCGCGGCGATCACGGTGCCGGCCGTGCCGAGGATGGTGATGGAGTCCGGGGTGAGACCGATCTTCAAAGCCGCCCTGGCCAGGGGGCCGCTCAGCTTGGCGTACGCGGCCCTGGTCATCAGGTAGAAGTCGCTCACGACTGCGCGGTCCATTCCGTCGCGAGCAGTTCCCGGGTGTCGCGCAGCAACTGCGGGATCACCTTGGCCCCGCCGATCACGGTGATGAAGTTGGCGTCGCCGCCCCAGCGCGGCACCACGTGCATGTGCAGGTGTTCGGCCAGCGAGCCGCCCGCCGAGGTCCCGAGGTTGAGCCCCACGTTGAAGCCGTGCGGCCGGGAGACGCCCTTCAGCACGCGAATGGCCTTCTGCGTGAAGGTCATCAGCTCCGAACTCTCGTCGACGGTGAGGTTCTCGAGTTCGGCGACCCGGCGGTACGGCACCACCATGAGGTGGCCGGGGTTGTAGGGGTACAGGTTCAGCACGGCGTAGACGTGCTCACCGCGGGCGACCACCAGACCGTCTTCGTCGGACATCGTGGGGATGTCGGTGAACGGTTCGGTCGACTTGGCCGATCCCGTCTTGATGGTCCCCGCGATGTAGGACATCCGGTACGGCGTCCACAACCGCTGCAGGTGGTCCTGGTCGCCCACACCGTGGTCGACCACGGCGTCGGGCCCCTCGCCCGGCGCGCTCTGCTCCCCCGGATCGCTCACGCGTTGCTGCCCACCTCGACCAGTTCCGCGGTGGGAACGGCATTCTCGCGCCGGGCGATCCAGTTCGCCACGGCGTCGACGGCGTCGTCCAACGGCACGCCGTTGATCTGGGTGCGGTCGGCGAACCGGAAGCTGACGGCACCGGCGTCGACGTCCTTGTCGCCGGCCAGCAGCATGAACGGCACCTTCATGTTCGTCTGGTTGACGATCTTCTTGGCCATCCGGTCATCACTGGCGTCCACCTCGGCGCGGATGCCGCGCTCCTTCAGCCGCGCCACCACGTCCTGCAGGTACGGCACGTGCGCGTCGGCGACCGGGATGCCCACCACCTGCACGGGCGCCAGCCAGGCCGGGAACGCGCCGGCGTAGTGCTCGGTGAGGACGCCGAAGAAGCGTTCGATGGAACCGAACAGCGCGCGGTGGATCAGCACGGGCCGCTGCCTGCTGCCGTCGGCAGCGGTGTACTCGAGTTCGAAGCGGTCGGGCATGTTGAAGTCGAGCTGGATGGTCGACATCTGCCAGTTGCGTCCGAGCGCGTCCTTCACCTGGACGGAGATCTTGGGGCCGTAGAACGCTGCGCCGCCCGGATCGGGCACCAGCTCCAGGCCCGACGCCTCGGCGACCTCGCGCAGCGTCGCGGTGGCCTCCTCCCACACCTCGTCGGAGCCCACGTACTTCTCCGGGTCCTTGGTGGACAGCTCGAGGTAGAAGTCGTCGAGGCCGTAGTCGCTCAGCAGGTCCAGCACGAACTGCAGCAGCGAGGCCAGCTCGTCGCGCATCTGCTCGCGCGTGGTGTAGATGTGCGCGTCGTCCTGCGTCATGCCGCGCACCCGGGTCAGGCCGTGCACCACGCCCGACTTCTCGTAGCGGTACACCGAACCGAACTCGAAGAGCCGCAACGGCAGTTCACGGTACGACCGCCCCCGCGACCGGAAGATCAGGTGGTGCATGGGGCAGTTCATGGGCTTGAGGTAGTAGTCCTGCCCCGGCTTGCGCACCGTGCCGTCGTCGTTGTACTCGGCGTCGATCTGCATCGGGGGGAACATGCCGTCGGCGTACCACTCCAGGTGCCCCGAGGTGACGTACAGCTGTTCCTTGGTGATGTGGGGGGTGTTGACGAATTCGTAGCCGGCCTGCGAGTGCTTGCGCCGGGAGTAGTCCTCGAGTTCACGCCGCACCACGCCCCCCTTGGGGTGGAACACCGGCAGGCCCGAACCCAGTTCGTCGGGGAAGCTGAACAGGTCCAATTCGACGCCGAGCCTGCGGTGGTCGCGGCGCAGCGCCTCCTCGATCAGTTCGAGGTGACGGTCGAGCGCCTCCTGCGATTCCCACGCGGTGCCGTACACGCGCTGCATGCTGGCGTTGGCCTGGTCGCCGCGCCAGTAGGCCGCCGAGCTGCGGGTCAGCTTGAAGGCCGGGATGAACCGGGTGGTCGGGACGTGCGGGCCGCGGCAGAGGTCGCCCCAGACCCGTTCGCGGGTGCGGGGATTGAGGTTGTCGTAGGCGGTGAGTTCGTCACCGCCCACCTCCATCACGTCGGGGTCACCGGACTTGTCGTCGACGAGTTCGAGCTTGAACGGCTCGTTGGACAGTTCCTCACGGGCCTGCTCGACGGACTCGTAGACGCGACGGTCGAAGAGCTGCCCGTCCTTGATGATCTGCTTCATGCGCTTCTCGAGCGCGGCGAGGTCCTCGGGCGTGAACGCGCGCGGCACCGCGAAGTCGTAGTAGAAGCCGTCGGTGATGGGCGGGCCGATGCCGAGCTTGGCCTCGGGGAACAGGTCCTGCACGGCCTGGGCCAGCACGTGGGCGCAGGAGTGCCGGATGACGCTGCGACCCTCGTCGGTGTCGGCGGCGACCGGGGTCACCTCGACGTCGGCGTCGGGCGTCCACGACAGGTCGCGCAGCCGTCCGCCGGCGTCGCGGACCACGACGACGGCGTCGGGCGCGCCCCTGGTGGGCAGCTCGGCGGCACGGACGGCCGCGGCCGCCGTCGTCCCGGCAGCCACCCGGATCGGGGCTGCTGGGGCGGTGCGGTCGGCGGCACTCATCGCGGGTCTCCTCGCTGGCGGGTTCGTCTCGTTCGTCAGGGCACGGGCGTGCGCGGGCACGCGCGTCCCACGACCGCGACCATGCTATCGGGGCGGGTGCGCCGCCGCGCCGGACGTCCGCTCGGTGGTGTCGGCGAGCCCCGGCTCGATCAGACCCTGAGCCCCGGCTCGATCAGGCCTGAGCCCCGGCTCGATCAGACCCTGAGCCCCGGCTCGATCAGGCCTGAGCCCCGGCTCAGCCGGGCCCGAGCCCCAGCGGGCTGCGCAACCACGGCCAGTCGAGGCCCACGAGATCACCCATCCACGCCAGCGCGCCGAGCAGCCACACGGACACCAGGACCACCGCGCACGTCAGCACCGCGCCGAGCACCTGCGCCCACAGCCCCTGTTCCTTCAGCCACGCCATGACGCGGTCATAGCGTTCCTTGACCCAGTGCAGCGCTTTCTGCGCCCAGGCGAATTCGCTGGCCAGGATGGCCAGCCCCAGGAAGACGATGGCCCAGCCCGGCCCCGGGTACGGGATGGCGACGATGCCGACGGCCAGCACGGCGGTGCCCACGACGCCCACGGCGATGCGGTAGGCGAGGTTGACGGCGGGCCGGTCCCGGATGCCGTCGCGCCAGCGCACCCAGAACTTCTGGCGGTCGTCGCTGCGCTGCTGCGCCGTCACGGTTGCTCCTGGCGCAGCGCGACGAACAGCGCCTCGGCCTCGGCGAGGACGGTGTCGCCGTCCAGCAGCCGGCCCGAGACGAATGTCTTGCGGCCCTCGATCCCGTCGATACCGGCGTCCACTCGCAGTTCCTTTCCGATCACGGCGATCTTGCGATAGTCCACGTGCAGGTAGGCGGTCCGTTGCCGCTTGGCTGCACCGAGCGTGTGGGCGGTATACCCAAGTAGCGAGTCGAACAGGTGGGCCACCGCGCCGCCGTGCGCGGCGCCGTTGCGACCCAGGTGGTAGCGCCGGAACGTGGCGGTGCCGGTGACGCGGCCGTCGACGACGGTCGGGTGGAGCGGGATCGACAGGATGCTGCCGCGGCCGGGCAGGTCGTCCCGTCTGCCCGATGGTGACCGCCGCTCGTCCACCTCGTAGGGCTGCAGCAGGCGGTTCGCGCGTTCGACGAGGTCGGCGGCCGCGGTGACCACTGCGTCGGGCGGCGCGGCGCCGCGGGCGAGGTCTTGGAGGGTGCGGACGGCGTCGACGAAGCGGCCATAGTCGGCGCCGCCGACCAACGAGCCGGAGTCGGCGCCGCCGACCAACCGACCGGAGTCGGCGCCGCCGACCAACCGACCGGACTCGGCGCCGCCGACCAACGAGCCAGAGTCGGCGCCGCCGACCAACGAGCCAGAGCCGTCGCCGCCGACCGGCGAGCCGGAGCCGTCGTCGATCACGCTGTCACCGTATGTGGTCGGTCCGCTGCGGACGTCGCGGCGTCGCCGGTGGCAGTGTGGTGGCCGTGCGCCTGAGCCAGCTGTCCGGTCTGCCGTTGACCTACCCGGAGGTCGGTGCGACGGCGGGTGAACTGCCCGCCGGCTATCACCATCTGCACGAGTCCGCGGTCGTGGGATCCGGCCGGGCACGGTTCGACGCGGCGGCCGACGCGGTGCTGCGCTGGGGCATGTTGCGCGGCGCGGGCGCCCGGGTGCGGGCGACGGCCGACGTCGCCGCGGTGGGCGTGGAGGTACTCGTCTCGCTGGGGCCGATCAGCGCACCGTGCCGGGTGGTGTACCTGCTGGCCGACGCCGACCGCCGCGGGTTCGCCTACGGCACGCTCGCCGGCCATCCGGAGACGGGTGAGGAACTGTTCGCCGTGCGCTACGACCCGGCGACAGATGCCGTGTACGCCGAGGTGACGGCGTTTTCGCGGCACGCCACGTGGTGGAGCAGGCTGGCGGGTCCGCTCACCTCGACGGCGCAGCGGGTGATGAGTCGGCGTTACGTGCGGGCGGTGTAGCGGCGGCGGGATGGTCCAGGGTGGCGCGGATCGCGACGTCGATCTGGTAGGACAGCACCGCCAGGGTGAACAGCCCGATCGACAGGCTGATCAGCGCGCCGAACCCCTCGGTGGCGAAGTCGACGAGCGCGGTGAGCAGCGTGAAGGTCAGGGCCGCGGTGCGCAGCCAGCGCAGCGGCCAGATGCCGGTGGTGCGCGTGCGGGCGATCATGGCGGGCAGGGCGATGCCGAGTGTCAGGGCGGCGGTGACCAGCTGGATGGTCGCGGGCATGTCGATGCCTTCGACGTTGGCGGCGACGGTGTCGTCGTCGTAGAAGTCGTCGCCGAAGAACACGCCGAGCGTGCCGAGTGAGACGCCGAGGAACGCGCCGAGTACCAGCAGCCAGCCGACGACGGGGATCCAGCGGGGGCTGCGCAGGAACCCGGGGATGAGGGTGCGGGCCCGCCGCTGCAACGCCCAGACGCGGTCGGACGCCGGGTCGGCGGAGGCGAGCAGCTCCCGGACGCGGCGGGCGTCGTCGCGGTCGGCGCCGAGGTCGACGGCGCGCTCGACCAGGACGTATCCCAGTTCTCGGCGCCGTTCGGCGAGACCGCGGGCCATCCCGTCGGCGGCGATCGCGGTGGCCGAGGCGAGGCATTCGACGGCACCCAGCGGGCGGAAGTCTCGGACGAATCGGGCGGTGACAAGGATCAGCACCACGAGCACGTACATGATCTCGGCGGAGGGACCGTAGAAGTAGTCGTTGTCCTTGGTGACGAACTTGCCCACCTCGTCGAGGAACAGGCCGAATCCGATGCCGCCGAGCACGACGCACAGCATGCGGGTCCCGAGGCCGAGGGTCATCCATCCGATGAGCAGCGCGAGCATCATCAGGGCGCCACCCCACAGGGCGTGGGCGATGTGCAGGTTGCCGCCGCCGATCTGGGGGTAGCCGGTCAGCTGCAGGTAGCCGCGGGTGATCAGGATCGTGGCGATGGCGATGATGGTGAACGCCTCGGCGGCGCTGAGCCCCGTGGCACTTCGCGTGATCGCCCCGTGGTGTCTGCGACGCGTCACCGGCACGGCCCCCCTCGTCGACGACGGGCCCATCCCACCGTTCTCGCCCGTCACTCCAGCACCTCGCAGCCGCGGCGTCCAGTGTCGGCTCGCCGTCACTGCGGCCCGAGTGGGAATCCGACGACGCCGTGGCGCCGATACGCGTCGCTGGATTCCCACTCGGCGCCCGCGCTAGGCGAACAGCGTGGTGCCCGTCTCGCGCTCGCCGAACGCGACCAGCCGCGCCGCGGTGTCGTAGTCACACGCCACCGCCCCGCGGCCGGCCAGTACCGGGCCGCCACGCAGCCCGAACGCCCCGTCGATGCCGACGTAGCTGCCGGGCGGGATCGGTTCGCTGAGGCAGTAGAGCGTGGGGGCGGCGCCGGCGTCGATGTCGTTGGCCAGCAGCGATCCCACCGCCTGCACGCCCTTGTGGAACCACGTCGACAGTCGCTTGTCGGACAGGTTCGACAGGTTCGACGCCACCCAGCCCGGGTGGGTCAGCTGCAGCGTGACGGGCGATCCCGCCTCCCGGAGGCGACGGTCGAGTTCCAGGCCCCACAGCATCACGGCGAGCTTCGAGCGCGCGTAAGCGCCCATCGCATTCCACGTGGTGTGCCGCAGGTGCGGGTCGTCGAGGCGCAGCGTGGCCTTCTTGTGGGCGTCGGATCCCACGTTGACGATCGTGGAGCGCACCCGGCCGGCGAGCAGGTTGGTCAGCGCGAACGGCCCCAGGAAGTTGGTGCCCAGGGTCATCTCGAAGCCGTCGACGGTCTCGCGGCGGTGCGGGCTGACGGCACCGGCGTTGTTGACGAGCACGTCGACGTCACCGTCGAGCCGCTCGGGGAACGAGCGCACCGACGCGAGGTTGGCGAGGTCCAGTTCGACGACCGACGTCGAGCCGCCCATCTCGGCCGCGCGCTGGGCGCCCAGCTCGGTGTTCCGCACGGCGAGCACGACGTGCGCGCCGGCCTTGGTCAGCGCCCGCGCGGTGCCCAGCCCGACGCCGTTGGTGGCTCCGGTCACGATGATGCGCTGCCCGCCGAGGTCGCCCAGCCGGCTGGGGCTCCAGGGGGTCGTCACGACGGCGCCCCGGCCGACGCCGGGCGTGCCGGCGTGAGCGCGACGACGGCGATGGTGCGTTCGTCGAAGCTCGTCTCTGTGGTCATGCGGTTCCTCCCGTGTGCCGGTGCGTCGACAGTGGTTCTACCCATTCGTGGCCGTCGCCGACCGGGAATGGCTGGAGTCGTGGCGGGGTGGGTCTCGAGGGTGCCGTCACGTGTGGGTCGTCAGGAGGGGCGCGGTGCGGCGCGGCGGGCGTCGAGCACCAGGAGTGCGACGTGCAGCGACGCCATGGACTCGGCATCGGAGAGGTCGACGCCGAGGATGCGTTCGATGGTGGCGAGCCGCTTGTACAGCGCGGGTCGGCTGATGTGCAGCCGGCCGGCCAGCGCGGCCTTGTTGCCCGCCGAGCGCAGGTATTCGCGCAGGGTGGCCAGGTGCGCGGTCGCGTCGGGCGCGTTGAGCAGGGCGCGCAGTTCGGTCTCGGCGAAGCCCTGCACCCGTGGATCGTCGCGCAGCAGCGACAGCAGACCGCGCAGCCGGATGTCGGAGGCACGAAAGTAGCTGCGCTGCAACGCGTCCGGGCCCATCCCGAGCGCCACCTCGGCGACGTGGGCGGCCTCGGTGAGACCGCCGACGGCGTCGATGACGTCGCCGCCGGGGGGACCCACCGCCACCACGGCGGCGGCGCCGTGCACGCGCCGCACCTCCCGTCGCAGCGTCTCGCCGAGCGCGGTGAGGGCCGCCGCCCCGTCGCGCGTGGGCCGCAGCGCGAGCACGGCTGCCACCTCGCCGTCGCGGCGCGTGGCGAACAGACCGGTGTGCCCGGCCGCGTTCACGGTGTGGGCCACCGTGTCGAGCAGGTCTACGTTGCGTCGCTGCGTGGCCACGGGATCGGCGCCGCCGAAGTCGCCCTCGACGCGCACGGTGACGGGCAGATAGCTCGTCGCCCTTCGCAATCCGAGGGCGTGGGCGCGGGCGGTGGCCTCCTGCTCGTCGGTGATGCGGCCGCGCACCACGTCGTCGATGAGCCCGCTCTGCGCCTGCTGCCGCATCCCGGTCCGGTCGCGTTCGATCATGCGGTGCAGGGCCAGCGCCGCGGCGGCGCGTTCGAGGACCCGTCGAGTCCGCGCGACGTCGGCGGGGCGCCGCGGCACGATCAGCCGGCCCCACTCCTCGGCGCGGGGGCCGACGGACGTGACCACCCAGTCCTCTCCCCTGCCGTCGGAGACCAGCCGCGAGCGGCGCTCCCAGTCGTCGAGCAGCTCCGCGGCGTGCGGGCCGCTGACCGACGCGGCCAGCGCCTGGTGGGCCAGGTCTTCCAGCACCACGGGTTCGTCGAGGATCTGGGCGGCGGCGTCGACGATCCCGCGGACCGAGGCGCGCTTCATGCTCAGCTCGGTGAACACCTCGTGTACGCGGCGGTCGAACGCCACCTCGTCGTACTGTTCGGCGACGATGCGCCGGTGGACGGCCTCGGTGACCTCGACGAACTTGATCTCGCGGTGCAGCACCACCAGCGCGAGATCCACCTCGACGGCCAGTGCGGCGAGGCCGTCGGGGACGGCGGGCAGGGAGGCGCCGAGTTCGACGATCACGCCCACCGCGCCGGCGTCGGCGAGCCCCTGCAGGAACGGTCGCGCGGCGTCGCGCAGGGCGGCCCCGGTGGTGAGCAGCAGTTCGCCTCCCTGCAGCAGTCCCGAGAGGTCGGCGACGTCGCCGACGTGCACCCATCGGATCTCGTCGCCGAACCGGTGGTCGCTGAGCACCTGCGGCGCGCCGCGCTGGACGACGGGCAGCGCGACGACGTCGGCGACGGTCAGGGGCATTTACAGAGTGTAAACAATCGGTCGATAACGATGACGGTTCGTCAGCGTCCCGGGTCACGTCGCCGATCCATACTCGAAGACGTCACTGCCAGCACCGCGGCTGGTCAGACCTCACCATCCGCAAGAGAGGCGGCTACATGACCACGATCAACCACTGGTTCAACAACGCGACGTTCGAGGGCTCGTCCGGGGCCACCGCGCCCGTGACCAACCCGGCGACCGGGGCCGTCACCGGACAGGTGGCGCTGGCCAGCGTCGAGGACGCCCGCACCGTGATCGACGCCGCCGCCGCGGCGTTCCCCGCCTGGCGCGACACGTCGCTGGCCAAGCGCACCCAGATCCTGTTCCGCTTCCGCGAGCTGCTCAACGAGCGCAAGGGCGAGCTGGCGGCCATCATCACCGCCGAGCACGGCAAGGTGCTCTCCGACGCCCTCGGCGAGGTCAGCCGCGGCCAGGAGGTCGTCGAGTTCGCCTGCGGCATCCCGCATCTGCTCAAGGGCGGCTTCACCGAGAACGCCTCGACCAACGTCGACGCGTACTCCATCCGCCAGCCGCTGGGCGTCGTCGGGGTCATCTCCCCGTTCAACTTCCCCGCCATGGTGCCCATGTGGTTCTTCCCCGTGGCCATCGCCACCGGCAACACCGTGGTCATCAAGCCCTCGGAGAAGGATCCCAGCGCCTCGCTGTGGACCGCGGCCCTGTGGAAGGAAGCCGGCCTGCCCGACGGCGTGTTCAACGTCCTGCAGGGTGACAAGACCGCCGTCGACGAGCTGCTGAGCAACCCGAAGGTCGCCTCGATCAGCTTCGTCGGCTCCACCCCGATCGCCCAGTACGTGTATGCGACCGGTACGGCCAACGGCAAGCGCGTCCAGGCTCTGGGCGGCGCCAAGAACCACGCGGTGATCCTCCCCGACGCCGACCTGGACCTCGCGGCCGACGCCATGGTCAATGCCGGCTTCGGCTCGGCCGGTGAGCGCTGCATGGCGATCTCCGCCTGCGTGGCGGTCGGCCCCATCGCCGACGACCTCGTCGCGAAGATCACCGAGCGCACCGTCGGCCTCAAGATCGGCGACGGCACCAAGGACTCGGACATGGGCCCCCTGGTCACCAAGGCCCACCGGGACAAGGTGGCGTCCTACATCGACGCCGGCGAGGCCGCGGGCGCCAAGGTGGTCGTCGACGGCCGCACCGTGACCGCCGACGGCGGCGAGGAGGGCTTCTGGCTCGGCCCCACCCTGCTGGACAACGTCACGCCCGAGATGAGCGTCTACACCGACGAGATCTTCGGCCCGGTGCTGTCGGTGGTGCGCGTCGAGACCTACGACGAGGCACTCGAACTGGTCAACTCGAACCCGTACGGCAACGGCACCGCCATCTTCACCAACGACGGCGGCGCTGCCCGGCGCTACCAGAACGAGGTCACCGTCGGCATGGTCGGCATCAACGTGCCGATCCCGGTGCCCATGGCGTACTACAGCTTCGGCGGGTGGAAGGCCTCGCTGTTCGGCGACAGCCACGCCCACGGCATGGACGGCGTGAACTTCTTCACCCGCCAGAAGGCCATCACCCAGCGCTGGCTCGATCCCAGCCACGGTGGCATCAACCTGGGCTTCCCCGAGAACTCCTAGCCAGTCGCCGAGAGTACGGTTGTCGCACGTATCTCCCGAGAGGGCGCGTCGACGACCGTACTTTCGGCGTCAACCAGAAGAGGACCAATGACGATCACCAACGAGGCCCCGACCCTGCCCAACGGCCTGACGGTCGACGCCGCCCGCGAAGAGGCCGCCCGCGCCTACGAACTGGACCGCGCTCACGTGTTCCACTCGTGGTCGGCGCAGGCCGAGATCTCCCCCATGACCATCACCGCGTCGCAGGGCAGCTACGTCTGGGACGGTGACGGCAACAAGTTGCTCGACTTCTCGTCGATGTTGGTCAACACCAACATCGGTCACCAGCACCCCAAGGTGGTCGCGGCCATCCAGGCGCAGGCGGCCAAGCTGTGCACGGTGGCGCCGCAGCACGCCAACGACGCCCGGTCCGAGGCTGCCCGCCTGGTCGCCGAGCGCACGCCCGGCGACCTGAACAAGGTGTTCTTCACCAACGGTGGCGCCGACGCCGTCGAGCACGCGGTGCGCATGGCTCGCCTGCACACGGGCCGCTACAAGGTGCTCAGCCGCTACCGCTCCTACCACGGTGGCACGGAGACCGCGGTCAACCTCACCGGTGACCCGCGGCGGTGGCCCAACGACCACGGCAACGCCGGTGTCGTGCACTTCTTCGGCCCCTTCCTGTACCGGTCGCGGTTCTACGCCGAGAACGAGGCGCAGGAGTCGCAGCGGGCGCTGGATCACCTGCGCGAGACGATCAAGATGGAGGGACCGTCCACCATCGCCGCGATCGTGCTGGAGTCGATTCCCGGCACCGCGGGCATCATGATCCCGCCGCCCGGGTACATGGCCGGCGTGCGCGAGCTGTGCGACGAATACGGCATCGTGTTCATCGCCGACGAGACCATGTCGGGCTGGGGCCGCAGCGGTAAGTGGTTCGCCGTCGACCACTTCGACGTCGTGCCGGACCTGATGACGTTCGCCAAGGGCGTCAACTCGGGGTACGTGCCGCTCGGCGGCGTCGCGATCAACCCCGAGATCGCCAAGACCTTCGACCACCGCGCCTACCCCGGCGGCCTGACCTATTCGGGTCATCCGTTGGCGACCGCCGCCGCGGTGGCGACCATCAATGCGATGGCCGAGGAGGGCATGGTCGAGAACGCCGCCCGCGTGGGCGCCGAGGTCATCGGACCGCGGCTGGCGCAGATCGCCGAGAAGCACGCGTGCGTCGGCGAGGTGCGCGGCGCGGGCGTGTTCTGGGCCGTCGAGCTGGTCAAGGACAAGCAGACCCGGGAGCCGTTGGCGCCCTACGGTTCCAGCAGTCCCGCGGTCAACGGCGTGGTCGCGGCGTGCAAGCAGAACGGTCTGCTGCCGTTCGCCAATTTCAACCGCATCCACGTGGTGCCGGCCTGCAACATCAGCGATGACGAGGCCCGCACGGGCCTGGACATCCTGGACGCCGCCCTCGACGCGGGAGACGCCGCACTGTAGGAGAACCCGTTCGCGGCGCCTCGTCGCCGAGACACCCGAGACGATCCCGGTACCCATGGGTGCCGGGATCGTCGGCATCTCCGAGACTTTCCCAGGGCAAAGACATCTCGGGCCGGCCCACGGCGGCGGCCACGCGTTGCCGCCGATGCCAGGAAATTGCTGGATCTGCACGCAGATGCACTGCGCAGCCGCTCGGCAGCGTCGGGCCCGTGGTCGATCCCGACCTACTTCCGCGTTCGGATAGCAAATTGTCGCGCGAGAAGATATCGTGCCGCTCGTGAGTGGGGGTATCGACGTTTCGGGGGACGGCACCGCGGCATGAGCACGACCGAATTGCCCGTGGGCAGCCGAGAATCCGCGACGCTCGCACGCGCCGCGCGGCACCGGGACTTCCGGCCCGACATCGAGGGCCTGCGCGCCGTCGCGGTACTGGCCGTGGTGCTGTTCCACGCCGACGTCCCCGGGTTGGCGGGCGGCTTCGTCGGCGTCGACGTCTTCTTCGTCATCTCGGGGTTCCTCATCACGGGCATGCTGTGGCGTGAGGCGAGCACGCGCGGCACCGTGCGGCTGCGCGACTTCTACGGTGCGCGGGCCCGCCGGTTGCTGCCGGCGTCGGCGTTCGTCGGCGTGGTCACGCTGGTGGCCTCGGCCCTGCTGCTGCCCGCGGGCCAGGTCAAACCCGTGACGATGGACGGCATCACCAGCGCCCTCTACGTCAGCAACTACTGGTTCATCGGCTCGGGCGTGAACTACTTCGCCAAGGACGGCCTGCTGGTGCCGTCGCCGTTCCAGCACTACTGGTCGCTCGGTGTGGAGGAGCAGTTCTACCTCGTCTGGCCGCTGCTCCTCATCGGGACGGCGTGGATCCTCCGGCGTATCCGCAGGCGACGACCCGCCGCGCAGGCCGCGCCGTCGGTGCGGCCGTTCGCGGTCATCCTGGCCGTGATCGCGGTGGTGTCGTTCGCGTTGGCGCTGATGCTCACGTTCCTCATCCCTCCGGTGGCGTTCTTCTCGCTGCCCACCAGGGCCTGGCAGCTGTCCCTCGGCGGTCTGATCGCGCTGACCGCCACCCAGTGGCGCCGGCTGCCCGCGCCCGTCGCCGCCGCCCTCGGCTGGACGGGCCTCGCGCTCGTCGGCGGCGCCTGCGTGTTCCTCGGCCCTACGACGCCGTACCCGGGGTACGCCGCGCTGGTGCCCACGGCCGGCGCGGTGTTCGTCATCGCCGCCGGGTGTGCCACGCCCACCCGGGGCTGCGGACGCGTGCTCGGCCTGGCCCCCATGGGCTGGATCGGCAGGCAGTCCTACTCCTGGTACCTGTGGCACTGGCCGGTGCTGGTCCTCGTCCCGGTGGTGCTGGGGCAGCCGGTCGGGCTCGCGGTCAAGCTGGCCGCCGTGCTGCTGTCACTGGGTCTGGCGATGCTCACGTTGCGCTACGTCGAGAATCCGCTGCGGTTCGCGCCGCGCGTGCGCACGTCGGCGCGGGGCAGCCTCGGACTCGGCGGCGGCGTCACCGCGGTGACGGTGTGCGTGGGGCTGGTGATCCTGCTCGTCGCGCCGACGCCGGCCGGGCCGGGTCCCGGCCGCGGTCCCGCGGTGACGCCCATGCTGTTGACGGCGACGACGACGCCCGCCGGGTCGAGCCTGGCGGCCTATGACGCCGGCGTCGGAAACGTGTTCGCCGAGGTGCGCCGCGCGGTGTCCGATTCCGCGCAGATCCGCGGTGTGCCGTCGAATCTGACGCCCGCCCTGGACGACCTGACCTCGCAGCAGCTCAGCATGCTGACCAACGGCTGCCTGCGCGTGCTGCCGTTCGACGCCACCCAGCCCGAGTGCGTGGTGGGCGACGCGGCGGCGCCCACCAAGGTCGCCGTCATCGGCGATTCGCGCGCGGCGATGTTCAACCCGGGTTTCCAGCGCGCAGCCGCCGACCGGCACTGGCGACTGCAGATGATGGCCAAGGCGGGCTGCCCCATCGTGGACCTGCCCGTCAGCAGCCACTTCAACGGGTTCGCCGAATGGTTCCTGCAGTGCGCGAACTGGCGCAACGGCGTCCTGGAGCGGCTCCGGGCCGAGCCGGCGCAGCTGGTGGTGATCAGCTCGGCGCGCGCGTACGACGCCAACGGTGCGCACACGATGGTGCCGGGGCTGGAGATGTTCGACGCGGCGTGGTTGCGCGGCCTCACCGAGCTGACGCACGATCTGCGGGCGACCGGGGCGCAGGTGTTGATCCTCGGTCCGACCGTCGACCTGCCGATGCCCGCACCGAGTTGCCTCGCCGCCCATCCCGACGACGCGACGCAGTGTGTGGTGCACCGCGGCACGGCGTTCGATCAAGGCATCCGCGCCGAGGCCGCGGCTACCGAGGCCGGCGGTGGACGGTACGCCGACGTCACCGAATTGTTCTGCGGCGCAGAGGGTTGCCCCGCCATCGTCGGGAACACGCTGGTGTACTTCGACGCCGGCCACATCACGCGCGAATACTCCCTGCAACTGGCCCCGGCACTGGCCGCATTGGCCGATCGCGCGCTCGCGGGTGCCTGAGGCCGGGTCCCCCGGCCGGAATGCGGTCCGCCCGGGGCGTGTTGTGCTCGGATACCGGACCACACCCGACAGCGGAGGCACTTCGTGAAGATCGGCATCATCGGAGCAGGATTGATCGGCGGCACCCTGACGCGGCGGCTGCGCGCTCTGGGACACGACGTGGCGGTCGCCAACTCGCGGTCACCGGAGACGCTCGCCGACCTGGCCGCCGAGACCGGCGCGACGGCCGTCTGGGCGGCCGACGCCGCGACCGACGCCGACCTGGTGATCGTCAGCATCCCGCAGAAGAACGTGCCGGACCTCGCGGACGGTATCGTCGCCGCGCGCAGGCCGGACGCGCCGGTGATCGAGACCAACAACTATTACCCGCAGCAGCGCGACGGCGAGATCGCCGCCATCGAGGACGGCCAGGTCGAGAGCGTCTGGGTGTCCGAACAGATCGACGCGCCCGTGTACAAGGTGTTCAACGGGATCTGGTGGAAGCACCTGCTGGAGAAGGGTTCCCCTGCCGGCACGCCGGACCGCATCGCGCTGCCCGTGGCCGGTGCCGACGGGGCAGGGCGAGAGGTGGTCCATGGCCTCGTCGACGAACTGGGCTTCGATCCCGTCGACGCCGGCCCCATCTCGGAGTCGTGGCGTCAGCAGCCGGGAACACCGGTGTACGGCAAGGACTTCGACGCCGCGAACACCCGGTCGGCGTTGACGCAGGCGTCTCCCGAGCGGACCGCCGAGTGGAGCGCGCGGTCGGCCTGAGCGGGGCCGACGCCTCGGTCGCTGCTCACCGCCCGCGCGTGGTCAACAGCTTGGCCCGTTCGCGGGCGGACAGTGCACCCCACACTCCGTGGGTCTCGCGCACCGCCAGCGCGTGATCGCGGCAGCGCGCCAGGACGGGGCACGTGCGGCACACCTGCTTGGCACGTTCTTCCCGCGCCCGCAGCCCCGTGCGACCGGAGTCCTCGGGAAAGAACACCTCGGGGGGCAGTCGGCGGCAACTGCCGCTGAACTGCCACGTCCAGTCCTCGAGCATGGGTCGTGGCGCGCCGGTCTGCTCGGTCTGCGACGAGGCGTGCGACGAGGTCATGGTCAGCTCTCCCTTCATGTCCCTCCCTGTCCCTTCCTGCCGTGCGCTCGCCAGTGTGCTCGGCGACCGTGCCCGCCAGAAGACATCGACTCGGCGTGAATCCGGCGCGCGGCGCCGCTCCCGCACCGCGGCCCGGACCAGTGCGAGAATCCCCTGAACGCACGCTAGGGAGGGCGGGAGTCGGTGACGTATGTCGAGGATCCAAAGGGTGTGGTGTGGGAGGTTCGGCGCAAGACGTGGTGGTTCCCGTCGAGCATCTTCGGGGTCAACGACGTCCTCGACGTCATCCTGTTCGTCGTGCTGCTCCCCTTCTGGCTGGGCTGGCCGTTCTGGTTCCTCGCCAAGCTGCTCGGCGTGCCGTGGGTGATCGTCGTCGAACGCGGACGCGAGGAGGTGGCCACCGAACGGGTGAAGGGACTACGGGCCGCCAACCGGCGCGTCGAGGCCATCACCGAGGCCCTTCGCGCCAGCGGTAGCTATCCCCCCGTCGACCCGTACGCCGGGTCAGGAACGGAACTGCGGTAGGACCTCCCTGGACCATGCGTCGAAGAAGCCGGCGACGTCCGGACCGATCTGCTGCACGTAGATCTCGTCGACGCCGGCGTCGACGTAGCGGCGCACCTGGGCGGCGTGGGCGTCGGGATCCGCTCCGCACGTGACCGATTCGGCGACCTTCTCCTTGGGCACCAACGTCATGGCGTCGGCGAAGTCGCCGGGCCGGGGCAGCGTCTGCGCCAGTTGGCCCGGCAGGGATTCGTTGGCCCACAGTCGATGTGCGGCCTCCAGTCCTCGGTCGGCGTCCTGGTCCCAGCTGACCTTGGTGCCCGCCTGGACGGGTTTGCCCGCACCTCCGGCGTCGCGGAACGCGGCGATGAGGTCGGGATCGGCCATCGTGGTGCAGAGGCCGTCGCCGATGCGTCCCGCCAGCGCGGCAGCCTGGGGGCCGAAGCCGGAGACGTAGATGGGTACGGGTTGCTCCGGCAGCGTGTAGATCCGGGCCTCCTGCACCTCGTAGTGCTCCCCGTGGTAGCTGATCTCCTTGCCTTCGTGCAGCTTTCGGATGAGGTCCACCGACTCCTCGAGCATGTCGAGGCGCACGCCCACCGACGGCCACGGGTCGCCGAGGATGTGTTCGTTGAGCGCCTCGCCACTGCCCACCCCGAGCACGAACCTGCCGTCGAGCTGGACGGCCGACGTGGCGGCGGCCTGGGCGATGATGGCGGGGTGGATGCGCACGGTGGGGCACGTGACCGCGGTCGTCACGGGCAGCGAGGTCACCTGCGACAGCGCCCCGATCACGTTCCACACGAAGGCGCTTTCGCCCTGCTCGTCGTTCCAGGGATGGAAGTGGTCCGAGATCCACAGGGCCTCGAAGCCGGCGGCTTCGGCGCGCTTGGCCTGGTCGATGAGTTCCTTGGGGCCGTACTGCTCGCAGGACAGGAAGTATCCGATCTTCGCCATGGCCGGCCGGTTACCCGATCTCGGGCGCCTCAATCGAGCCGCTGCCGGCCGTGCCGTCGTCAGGGTCCGACGTACGGCGGCGCCGTCGCGTCACCGGCGTTGAGGATGTAGCAGTTGGTTCCGCTGAACCCCAGGGCGCCCGCGGTGACGCAGCGCTGGAACGAACCGTCCTGGTTGATGGGGCCGTCGCACGTGGTACCCCCGCCCCAGGGCGTCCACCCACCCTGGCAACCGGCCTGAGCCGGTGCGGCCGCGCCCACTGCGATGCCTCCCGCGGCCAGTACGCCGGCGGCGAGTGCGGTGAACATCTTCATCGTCAACATCCCTTCCTCGAGCGCATGAGGGTTTGCTGCGATGCAGGTGTTGCTGGAGTTACTGGTGTGCAATCCGGCACCCTGAATCACGCACAACGCCTGCATGACGCACGGTCGAATGCCTCAAGAATAGGCCGCGCGGGATTTTAGGACAATGCACTAACTACTTCGCCACGCAAGGACTCCCGGCGACCGCGACGCCCAGCGGTGTGCGACCCCGCGAGCGGGCGGTCCACCGTGACCGCGTCGCCCCGGAGTCCCACGGCGAGGAGCTCGGGCGCTACGTCCGCGACGCCCTGGGGCGCCTGACCTGACCGACGACCGCCCTGATGAGGTCGGCCACGGCACCCACTGCCGGCGCGGCGTCGGTGCGGCGCCGCGCCAGCAGCAGCCGCACCGTCTCCGGGACGGCGAGCGGCCGGTAGACGACGCCGTCGACCCGAAGGCTGCGCACGGGTTCGGGCGCCAGCGCGACACCCAGACCCGCCGCCACCGACACCGCCAGCGTGGCGGTCTCCCCCACCTCGATCATCCGAGGCGCGAATCCGGCACGCTCGCAGGCGTCCAACACCGTGCGGTGCATCGCCGAGCGGGCGCCGGAGGGGTGGGTGACGAACACCTCCCCGGCCAGGGTGGCGAGGTCGACCGCCGGCGACGCAGCCTCGGGATGCGACGTGGGCAGCACCGCCAACAACTGCTCGGTGCGCAACGGCTCGACCTCGAGATCGGCGATCGCCTCGGCGCCCGGTTGCGGCCGCACCAGCGCGAGGTCGAAGTCGCCGGCGCGGAGGCCGGTCAGCAGTTGCGGCGTCAGCAGTTCGCCGCGCAGTCGCAGGTCCACGTCGGGTAACTCGGCATGGACGCGGTGGGCGAGCTTGGGCAGCACGTCGTAGGTCGACGTGCCGACGAAGCCCACCGACACCCGCCCGGCGTGGCCTGCGGCGAACGCCTGCATGTCGCGCCTCGCGAGGTCGGTCGCCTCGAGGATCCGCCGCACGTGCTCGACGAGGCGCTGGCCGGCCTGCGTGATCTCGACGCGACGCGTGGATCGCTCGAACAGTCTGACGCCCAGGTCGTGCTCCAGCGCGATGATCTGTTGCGAGAGTGCCGGTTGCGCGACGTGGTTGCGCGCGGCGGCCCGGCCGAAGTGCCGCTCCTCGGCGACGGCGAGGAACAGCCGCATCGTCCGGATCTCCACCGCGCGATTGTATCGTCAGATCATCTCAATCCATGCGGATTGGATATTGGACGTGATGAGTGCTCCGACCTACCGTCGACGCATGGCTCGATCCTCCTTCGTCTACGCGGCCGCCCGCACGCCCTTCGGGCGGTTCGGCGGCGCGTTGGCAGAACACCGGCCCGACGACCTCGCGGCCGCGGCCATGTCCGCGGTGCTCACCAAGGCCCCTGCGCTGCAAACAGACTCGATCGACGACGTCGTGTGGGGATGCGCCAACCAGGCGGGTGAGGACAATCGCAACGTCGGGAGGATGGCCGTACTGCTCGCGGGGCTGCCCGTCGGCGTGCCGGCCACCACCGTCAACCGGTTGTGCGGCTCCTCGCTGGACGCCACGATCATCGGGTCGCGTGCCATCGACGTCGGCGACGCCGACGTCGTGGTGGCGGGCGGCGTCGAATCCATGACGCGGGCCCCCTGGGTGCTCCCCAAGCCGTCACGGGCGTTCCCGGCGGGCAACGTCACCGCGGTGTCGACGACGTTGGGTTGGCGGCTGGTGAACGAGCGGATGCCTGCGGAGTGGACCGTGTCGCTCGGCGAGTGCAACGAGCAACTCGCCGACCGTTTCGGGATCCCGCGGGAACGCCAGGACGAGTTCGCCGCCCGGTCGCACCGGCTTGCGCACCAGGCGTGGGAGACGGGCTTCTACGACGACCTGGTGGTGCCGCTGCCGGGCCTGGAGCGTGACGAGGGCGTCCGGCCGGATTCCAGCGTCGAGGCGCTGGCGCGGTTGCGGCCGGCGTTCCGCCCGACGGGCTCGATCACGGCGGGCAACGCATCGCCGCTCAACGACGGCGCCGCGGCGGTGCTGCTGGGGTCGGAGGACGCAACCGTCGGCGTCGATCCGCTGGCCCGGATCGCGGGTCGGGCCGGACATGCCGGTGCGCCGCCGGAATTCGGCTTCGCCCCGGTGGAGGCCGCCAACCGGGCACTCGAGCGGGCCGGGATCGGCTGGGCCGACGTGGCCGCGGTCGAACTCAACGAGGCCTTCGCGGTGCAGGCGCTGGCCTGCGTCGACGCCTGGCGCGCCGATGGTCTCGTCGACCCGGACATCGTCAACGCCAGGGGCGGTGCGATCGCCATCGGGCATCCGTTGGGTGCCTCGGGGGCGCGGATCGTCGGCACCCTGGCGCACCGTCTGGTGGAGGAGCGGCAGCGCTGGGGCGTGGCGGCCATCTGCATCGGTGTGGGCCAGGCGTTGGCCGTGGTGCTGGAAAACGTCCGGGGGGCGCACTGATGGTGACGATGTGTGAGACCACCGCGGAGGCCGTCGCCGGCATCGCCGACGGCAGCACGGTGCTGATCGGCGGGTTCGGCATGGCGGGCATGCCCGTGGCGCTCATCGAGGCGCTCATCGATCAGGGCGCGTCCGATCTGACGGTGGTGTCGAACAACGCGGGCAATGGCGACACCGGGTTGGCGGCGCTGCTGGCGGCGCGCCGGGTGCGCAAGGTGATCTGCTCGTTTCCCCGGCAGTCCGACTCGTGGGTGTTCGACGGCCTGTATTGGGCGGGTGACGTCCGACTGGAGGTGGTGCCGCAGGGGACGCTCGCCGAACGGATGCGGGCCGCGGGCGCCGGCATCGGCGGCTTCTACTGCCCCACCGCGGTAGGCACGCCGTTGGCCGAGGGCAAGGAGGAGCGCGTGATCGACGGACGCACGTACGTGCTGGAGTATCCGTTGGCCGGTGACGTGGCGCTGATCGGGGCGTACCGGTCCGATGAGATGGGGAACCTGGTGTACCGCAAGACGGCTCGCAACTTCGGGCCGGTGATGGCGACGGCGGCGCGGACCACCGTGGTACAGGTGCGGGAGGTGGTGCCGACGGGCACGCTGGACCCGGAGGCCGTGGTGACGCCCAGCATCTACGTCGACAGGGTGGTGACGGTGTGAGTGGCAACGGTGTGGGTGGCGACGGTGTGGGTGGACCGCTGACCAAGGAGGCGATGGCCGCGTTGGTGGCCGGGGACATCCCGCACGGTTCGTTCGTCAATCTGGGCATCGGATTGCCGACCACGGTGGCCGATCATCTGCCCGCCGGTTCGGGGGTGGTGCTGCACACCGAGAACGGGATGTTGAACATGGGCCCCGCGGCGTTGGGCGACGAGGTGGACCCGGATCTGATCAACGCGGGCAAGGTGCCGGTGACGGAGTTGCCGGGTGCCGCGTACTTCCACCACGCGGACTCGTTCGCGATGATGCGCGGCGGGCATCTGGACGTGTGCGTGTTGGGGGCGTTTCAGGTGTCGGGTGGCGGCGACCTGGCCAATTGGCACACCGGCAGTGCGGATGCCATTCCCGCCGTGGGCGGGGCGATGGACCTGGCGATCGGAGCCAAGCAGGTGTTCGTGATGATGACGTTGTTCTCCAAGGACGGCACGCCGAAACTGGTGCCGGAGTGCACGTATCCGCTGACGGGCGTGGGCTGTGTGGCGCGCGTGTACACCGATCTCGCCGTCTTCGACGTCGGTCGCGACGGTGTCGCGGTACGCGAGACCTACGGGATCGGTCATGCGGAACTCGCTGCGCGTCTTGACGTTCCGCTGACGTACCGCTGACGTTCCGCTGATGCGGGCTGGCGCCGCGGCGGGCTGGCGCCATGCTCACCTCCGCCTCTGCTCGCCGCCACCACCCGCCGGCGCGCTGCTCGCCGCCACCACCCGACGGAACCACCCCTGAACCCCCGCATCGTTCGCCGGCACCAACCCACTCCCCCGGCATCATTCGCCGGCACCAACCGCAGCCATTGCCCGCCGCGCCTCCCGGCCGATCCGCCAGGGTCGCGCACTGCACAGCCCTGTCCCGTGGGGGCTTGGGGGTGCGCCGCGTAGGTGCGTCGACGCCGCGTCGCCCGGGGCCGTGGCGGCATGACCCCCGGTTCGCGCGTGCCGGTGCGCGAACCGGGATGCGCGGCAGCTGCACTCGAGTGCTCCCGGTCACGCGCGGCGTCCCTCTGCCCGCCAGGGCGGGGACTCACCCGCCGGTGCGTCCGGGTGCTTCCGGCCACCCGCGGCGTCCCTCTGCCCGCCAGGGCGGGACTCACCAGCCGGTGTGCCCGGGTGCTCCCGCCGTCGCTTCCGGCGCACCGCGCCACGTCCAGGGTGGGGCGCCGCATCGCAACTGGCGGTGCATCGCCTCTGAGACCTTCGGGCTGGCCGCCCTGGA
>NZ_JBYVYK010000050.1:0-44739 GCF_058148405.1 Mycobacterium sp. DHQP2018-32-09
GGGGGTGGGGCGACGACGGGGCTGCCGGCCGTCGGGGGTGCGCTGCCCTCGGGCGTCTTGGACACCGTCGAGTCGCCGGACCCGCAGGCGGCGAGCCCGAGGGCCACCCCGACGGATGAGGCGAACACCACCGACACCATCGCGATCCGCTTCACATCCAGGCACGGTACCCGCGGATCGCGGGCGCCCGAGACTGCCACCCGAGACTGCGTGGAGAGGAAAGCGCGCGCGAGCACGTAGACTGCCATGTCGATGACGTCGCCCGATTCGGACGCCCCCGGCTCCGACACCACGTTCGCCGACCTGCAGATTCACCCCGAGGTACTGCGGGCGGTCGACGACGTCGGTTACGAGTCGCCGTCGCCCATCCAGGCGGCCACCATTCCGGCCATGCTCGCGGGATCCGACGTCGTCGGTCTCGCGCAGACGGGAACCGGCAAGACCGCCGCGTTCGCGATCCCCATCCTGTCGAAGATCGACACGGCGAGCCGTCACACGCAGGCCTTGGTGCTGGCGCCGACGCGGGAACTCGCACTGCAGGTCGCCGAGGCTTTCGGGCGCTACGGCGCGCACCTGAAGGTCAACGTGCTGGCGGTCTACGGCGGGTCGTCGTACGTGCCGCAGCTGGCCGGTCTGAAGCGGGGTGCGCAGGTGGTCGTGGGGACGCCGGGCCGCGTGATCGACCATCTGGAGAAGGGCAGCCTGGACCTCTCGCACCTGGATTACATGGTGCTCGACGAGGCCGACGAGATGCTGCAGATGGGGTTCGCCGAGGACGTCGAGCGCATCCTGGCGGACACCCCCGAGTACAAGCAGGTGGCGCTGTTCTCGGCGACCATGCCGCCGGCGATCAAGAAGATCACCTCGAAGTACCTGCACGACCCGGTGGAGGTGACGGTCAAGTCCACGTCGCAGACCGCCGAGAACATCACGCAGCGCTACATCCAGGTGGCCGGGCCGCGGAAGATGGACGCGCTGACGCGGCTGCTCGAGGTCGAGCCGTTCGAGGCCATGATCGTGTTCGTCCGCACCAAGCAGGCCACCGAGGAGGTCGCCGAGAAGCTGCGGGCCCGAGGGTTCTCGGCCGCGGCGATCAACGGTGACATCCCGCAGGCGGTGCGGGAGCGCACCATTGCCGCGCTCAAGGACGGCTCCATCGACATCCTGATCGCCACCGACGTGGCGGCGCGGGGTCTGGACGTCGAGCGCATCTCACACGTCCTCAACTACGACATCCCGCACGATCCCGAGTCGTACGTGCACCGGATCGGCCGCACCGGCCGCGCGGGCCGTTCGGGTACCGCGCTGCTGTTCGTGACGCCGCGCGAGCGGCATCTGCTGAACTCGATCGAGCGCGTCACCCGCAAGAAGTTGATCGAGTCCGAGCTGCCGTCGGTCGACGACGTCAACGCTCAGCGCGTGCAGAAGTTCCGCGACTCGATCACCAACGCGCTCAGCGCGCCGGGGTTCGAGCTGTTCCGCAAGCTCATCGAGGGCTACGAGCGCGATCACGACGTGCCGATGGCCGACATCGCCGCGGCGTTGGCGGCACAGAGCCGCGACGGTGCGGAGTTCCTCATGACGGAGCCGCCGCCGGAGAAGCGCCGGGAGCGCCCCGACCGGGCCGGCCGCGATGGTGACGGCCCGCCCCGCAAGCGCCGCGACACCCGCGAGGATCTGGCGACCTATCGGCTGTCGGTGGGCAAGCGTCACAAGGTGGTGCCCGGTGCCATCGTGGGTGCCATCGCCAACGAGGGTGGCCTGCATCGCAGTGACTTCGGGCACATCTCCATCCGTCTCGACTACTCGCTGGTGGAACTGCCGGCAAAGCTGTCGAAGGACACCTGGAAGAAGCTCGAGCACACCAAGATTCAGGGTGTGCCGATCAACCTGGCGCTGGATCGCGGACCCAAGCGAGATCGCAGCCACAAGCCCAAGTGACGTCGCAGCGGGCCGAGGTCGGCGGGCTGGAGTCCGTCGGTCCCGGGCGTGTCGACTCGCTCACCGGCATCCGGGCCGTCGCCGCCATCCTGGTGGTGCTGACGCACGCCGCCTACACGACGGGCAAGTACACCCAGGGTTATGCCGGGTTGATCTATTCGCGCATGGAGATGGGCGTGCCCATCTTCTTCGTGCTGTCGGGGTTCCTGTTGTTCAGCCCGTGGGTGCGGGCCGCCGCGCGCGGTACCGACGGCCCCTCCGTGCGACGGTATGCGTGGCACCGCGTGCGGCGCATCATGCCGGCCTACGTGGTGACGGTGCTCGCGGCCTACGCGGTCTACCACTTCCGCACGGCCGGGCCCAACCCCGGGCACACCTGGGAAGGCCTGTTCCGCAACCTCACGCTGACGCAGATCTACACCGACGACTACCTGTTCTCCTACCTGCATCAGGGTTTGACGCAGATGTGGAGCCTGGCCGTCGAGGTCGCGTTCTACGTCGCGCTGCCGCTGCTGGCCTACCTGTTGCTGGTGGTGCTCTGTCGGCGGCGGTGGCGTCCCGGTCTGCTGCTGGCGGGGCTGGCCGCGCTGGCGCTGATCTCACCGGCGTGGCTGACGGTGGTGCACACCACCGACTTCCTGCCCGACGGTGCGAGGCTGTGGCTGCCGACGTATCTGGCGTGGTTCGTCGGCGGGATGATGGTGGCGGTGCTGCGCGAGATGCACGTGCGCTGGTACGCCGCGGTGTGCCTGCCGCTGGCGGTGATCTGCTACTTCATCGCCTCGACCCCCATCGCGGGGGCGCCGACGACGTCGCCCGCCGAACTCTACGAGAGCGTGGCCAAGACCGCGTTCTATGCGGTGATCTCGACGTTGGTGGTGGCGCCGCTGGCCCTGGGCGGCGGCGGTTGGTACTCGCGGTGCATGGCGAGCCGCCCCATGGTGTTCCTCGGCGAGATCTCATACGAGATCTTCCTCGTCCACCTCGTCTTGATGGAGGTGGTGATGGTGGAGATCCTGCGTTCCCCGGTCTACACCGGTTCCATGTGGTGGTTGTTCTTCTGGACCATGGTCGTCTCGGTGCCGGTGGCGTGGGTGTTGCACCGCGTCACCCGGGTGCGGTCCTGACCGGGCTGCGATCGCGTCGCAGCCCGGCCCGGTGTCAGCCCCCGACCGGGATGGCCGCGGTGTCGGTGTCGTCGCTCGGCGGCTCCGCCTTGCGGGACGGCGGCGTCGGCGGCAGGAAGTGGTGGTCGCCGCGGGGGTAGACCACCTGTGGCCACCAGAACCACCGGCCCAGCAGGGTCGCGATCGACGGCATCAGGAACGAGCGCACCACCAGTGTGTCGACCAGCAGGCCGATGGCGATGGTCGACCCCATCTGTGCGAGCACCACGAGGTCGCTGCCCAGCATGGCCGCCATGGTGGCGGCGAACACCAGGCCGGCAGAGGTGACGACGCCGCCGGTCCCGGCCATCGACCGGATGATGCCGGTCTTGAGGCCGGCGTGGATCTCCTCGCGGAACCGGTGTACCAGCAGCAGGTTGTAGTCCGCGCCGACGGCCAGCAGGATGATGACCGACATCAGCATCACCAGCCAGTGGATGTGGATGCCGAAGAGGTCCTGCCAGATGAGCACCGAGATGCCGAACGATGCGGCGATGGAACTGGCTGCCGTGCCGACGATGGTGGCGGCGGCGACGACGCTGCGGGTGAGGATCAGCATGATCATGAAGATCAGGGTCAGTGCGGACACGACGGCGATCATCAGGTCGTACTTCGCGCCGTCGGCCATGTCCTTGTAGGTGGCGGCTGTGCCGCCGACGAGGATCTTGGCGTTGGATAGCGAGGTCATCTTGATGGCGTCCTGGGCTGCCTCGCGTTCGGCGTCGACGCGCGAGATGCCCTCCACCGTGGCCGGATCCGACTGGTGGGTGACGAACAGCCGCGCACTCTTGCCGTCGGGTGACAGGAACATCTTGACGCCGCGTTGGAAGTCGGGGTTGCTGAACGCCTCGGGCGGCAGGAAGAACAGGTCGTCGTTCTTCGCGGTGTCGAACGCCGAGCCCATCGCCAGCGCGGTGTCGTTGAGCGCGGCCATCTGGGCGATGGTCGCCTTCTGGGAGTCGTAGGCCTGCAGGGACAGCGCGAGCGTCTGCTTCATGGTCGCGATGGTCTGCGGCAGCAGGGCCGTCAACTGCGGTGCCAGCGCGGCGAGTTGATCGGTGTTGCCCTGCACGGCGCCCTGGGCGTCGGTCAACTGGCTGATGCCGTCGAGGGAGTCGAACAGCGATCGCATCGACGCGCACAGCGGGATGTCGAAGCAGTGCGGCTCCCAGTAGAAGTACGCGCGCAGCGGCCGGAACTGGTCGTCGAAGTTGGCGAGGTTGTCGCGCACCTGTTCGGTGATCTTGAGCAGATCCTGCGACTTCGCCGCCGAATCCTGCGTCAGCTGAGTCTGTTTCAGTGACAGCTGGTATTGCTTCTCCATGATGTCGATGCTCGCCTGGGTGGCGTCGGCCATCTTCTTCATGTTGTCCAACTGGATCTGCTGGAAGGGCAGGTTCTGATTCTGCACCTGTCCGTTGATGCTGGTCTGGAACGGGATGGAGCTGTGCTGGATGGGGATGCCCAGCGGGCGGGTGATGCTCTGCACCATCGCGATGCCCTGGCTGTGCATGACGTTGCGGCCGATCGAGTTCAGCACCAACATGTCTGCGGAGTTCCGCATGTCGTGATCGGCCTCGACCATGATGATGTCGGGGTTCATCCGGGCCTGGCTGAAGTGCCGGTCCGCGGCGGCGTACCCGATGTTCGTCGGCGCGTCGGCGGGCAGGTAGTAGCGATCGTTGTAGGCCGGGGTGTAGCCGGGGATCGCGACGAGCCCGATGAGCACGACCACGGAGCTGCCGACCAGGATGGGGCCGGGCCAGCGCACCACCGCGGTGCCGACCTTGCGCCAGAACCTGCCGCGTGCGGCGCGCTTGGCCTCGAACAGCCCGATCTTGCTGCCCAGGAACAGCACCGAAGGTCCCAGGGTGACCGCCGAGGCCACCACGACCACCATGCCGATCGCGACGGGTTCACCCATCGTGGAGAAGTACGGCAGCCTGCAGAAGGACAGGCAGTAGGTCGCACCCGCGATCGTCAGGCCCGATCCGATGATCACCGGGATGACGCCGCGGAACGTGGTGTGGTAGGCGGCTTCTCGGTCCTCCCCGGCGCTGCGGGCCTCGCGGTAGCGGCCGAACAGGAAGATGCCGTAGTCGGTGGCCGCGGCGATCGCCAACATGGTGAGGATGTTGCCTGCGAACGTGGTGAGTCCGAAGGCGCCGTGTTCGGCGAGGACGGAGATGACGCCGCGCGAGGTGAGCAGGCCGATGGCGGTGAGGAACAGCTGGATCAGCGTGGTGACGATCGAGCGGTAGACCACGAGCAGCATGAACGCGATGGCGATCAGCGTGTAGAGCGTGATCTCGCCCAGGCTGGCGTTGCCGATGACGTGCATGTCGTCGGTGAGCGCCGCCGGTCCGGCGACGTAGGCTTGCACGCCCGGCGGTGCCGGGGTGTCCGCGATGACCTCGCGCACCTTCTCGACGCCTTCGTTGGCCTGCGTCTGGCCCTGCTCACCGGCCAGGTTGAGCATGACGTAGGCCGCCTTGCCGTCCGCACTCTGCGCGCCTGCCGCGGTGAGGGTGTCACCCCAGAAGTCCTGGATGTGCTGGATGTGTGCTGGGTCGTCGCGCAGCTTCTTGATGATGTCGTCGTAGTACCGGTGGGCGTCGGGGCCCAGCGGTTGGTCACCCTCGACGATCACCATGACGGTGCTGTTGGAGTCGAATTCGCCGAAGTTCGCGCCCATCTGCTTCATGGCGAGCACCGACGGAGCGTCGTCGGGCGTCATGGGCGCGGAGTGTTCCTCGCCCACGATCTCGAGCTGCGGTGCGATGACGTTCACCACCACCGCGATCGCCACCCAGGCGATGACGACGGGGATGGCCAACAGTCGCAATGCGTGTGCCACCGGGTGCGGCGTGGTGTGTGCGTCCGGCCGGTGTGCGAACCGGCGACCGTGCGTGCTCATGCGGACTTCACCAGGCAGTAGGTCTGCGCGTGTTCGCCGTCGGCTTGCCGTTCGTCACGGACGGTACCGTCGACGGTCACGCGGCAGCCCACCTGGCCGGCGTCGGCCTGCACCATGATGTTGGCGCTCACCGTAGGTAGCGTCGTGGACAGCGTGACGGTCCACGGCAGTGTGGCGCTGACGGTGTGCACGTTGGCATCGGGGTCGAAGTAGCTGATCTCGGCGGTCGCGCCGGGGGAGCCCCACACGTCGTACACCATCACCTTCGGATTGAATTGCACGATCTCGATCCCCGCTCCTGCGTTGGCGTTGAGGTCCTTCGATGCGAACTGGGAGTGCAGCCGCGACACCACGAGTCCCGCGACGGCGAGCACCACCACCAGCACCAGCGGCATCCAGACCTTCTTCAGGCCGTGTCCCAGCGCCGTCGTGGCGCGCCCGACCAGGCTCATGCGTGTCCTCGTTCGTCGTCGGGCTGCCCGTCGGCAGCGTCGGTGTGGCCGTCGGAACTGGCGGCCAGACGTTGCAGCACCGGCGAACCCACGCGTGCCGAGAGCGCCAGCGCATCACGTTCGTCGGGGCTGAGCGTGGACAGGATCTGCGCCAACCGTGCGCGCCGCGCGTCGAGGCGGTCCGCCAGGAGTTTGCGTCCGCCGTCGGCGATCCCGATCAGGGCGACACGTCCGTCATGGGGGTCGGCGACCTTCTCGACCAGGCCCCGGCGCTCCAGTCGTTGGACGAGCTGGGTCATCGACGGTTGGCTGACGCCTTCGGTGGCCGCCAGCGTGGTCACCCGTATGGGTCCTTGCCGCTCGATCCGGTTCAGCACGAAGGCCGCCGGGGCCGACATGTCGGCGCGGTCGCTGAGGCAGCGCACCAAGAGGTCGGCGGCGGTGTCGATGAACGTCCCGATCGACTCGGTCGTCCGCTCGTTCCCGTGATTCGGCACCACGTACGTATATCACGCACACTATGTACGTGCCAGATTAGGCGGGCTAATCTCCATTGCGACGTCCGGGCGGGCGGGTGGTCCGGTGAGACCCTCGGCTGTTCGACGGCTTCCTGCAAGCACTCTGGAAGAATGCTGTACGTCGGCTGTGGATGGATCTCTCGTCGAAGGGTGTGGTCGGGGCCCATCTACATAGCCAGAGCTATGTAGATGACCTCGTGGCCGTGCCGCGGCGGCCGGTGGACTCGTCGTCGGGGAACGCCGGCAGCACGAAGTCCTCGAGCAGCGCGCGTTCGTCGGCCTCGTCCTCGCCGGGGAAGGTCAGCAGCGAGACGATGACGCGGACCAGCCACCGCGCCCGACGGGCGGCGTCGGCGTATCCGAGCGTGGTCACGTAGGCCTCGGCCATCACCCGGATCACCTCGGAGCGTTCGGCCATCTCGCCTCCGATGGGGCGCTGCTGCGGCGCGAACCACGATGCCAGAGCCGGGTTCTCGCGAACCAGCCGCAGCGCCTCGACGACGCCGTCGACGAGGCGTCGGGTCGAAGGGGCGTCGGGGTCCAGCCGTTCGCCGAGGTCGGCGAACGCGCGGTGCGCCTCTCGATGCACGTAGGCGGTCTGCAGCGCGTCGCGGCTCTCGAAGTAGCGGTACAGGGTGGCGCGTGAGCATCCTGCTGCGCGCGCGACGTCGTGCATGCCGACGGTGGCGGCGTCCCGTCGCGTGAACAGATCGTGGGCGGCGTCGAGGATGCGATCGGTCGCCACCTCGCCGCGCGCCTGCGAAAGCCAGTCGGCCACTAGGTCACCTGCACGGGGATCGACAGGGGACGGCGCACGTAACCGCCGTCGGCCCAGACGACGCGGTCCTCGTCGATCTCGAACCGCGGGATGCGGGCCATGAGTTCGGACAGTGCGACGCGCGATTGCATGCGCGCGGCGGCCGCACCCAGGCAGTGGTGCGCGCCGTGGCCGAAGGTCAGGATGTTGCGCGGGGCCCGGGTGACGTCGAGTTCGCCTGCAGTGGGGCCGAATTGGCGCTCGTCGTGGTTACCGGAGGCGTAGAGCAGCATGACCCGTCGGCCCGCGGGGATCACGACGTCGCCGATGGTGACGTCGCGGGTGGCGGTGCGCCCGAGGAGCTGCACGGGCGAGGTGAGGCGCAGGAGTTCGTCGACGGCTTCGTCGACCAACGACGGCGTGGCGACGAGTTTCTGCCGTTGATCGGGGCGTCGGTGCAGCAGCTGTACGGAGCCGCCCAGCATGCCGGTGGTGGTGTCGTTGCCGCCGGTCACCATCGTGAACGTGAAGGCGAGGATGGCCAGCAGCCCCGAGACGTCGCCGTCGGCGCCCATTCCGGCGGCGACGAGGTGGGACACGGTGTCGTCGGCGGGTTCGATGCGGCGCCGTTCGACGAGTTCGGTGAAGTAGGCCATCATCTCGCCGAGTCCGCTGCCGAGTGCCTCGAGGGCGCCGCCGACGCCACCGGCGGTGTTGGCGGCAACGATGGCGTCGGTCCAGGCGTCGAAGCGGTCGCGATCGGCGGCGGGGACGCCGAGGTGGTGGGCGACGACCATCGACGGCAAGGGCTTGAAGAGGTCGGCCACGATGTCGCCGCCGCCGTCGGCCAGGATCCGGTCGAGGCGCTCGACGACGAAGGCGCGCACCATCGGCTCGACGGTGTCGACCTGGCGGGGCGTGAACCCGCGGGCCACCAGCTTGCGAAACTCGGTGTGCGCCGGAGGATCCTGCATCACCAGCGGGGGGTTGTCGGCGAGTCCGATGAGGTCCAGTTCGCCATAGTTGACCGTCAAACCCTGCGCCGAGGAGAAGGTCCGATGATCGCGCGCGGCGGCCCAGACGTCGGCGTGCCGGGACAGCACGAAGTAGTCGTGCTCGGGTCGCTCGGGCGGCACCACGTGGTGCACGGGGTCGTGATCGCGCAGCGCGCGGTACATCGGCCAGGGATCGGCCCACGTCGCGGCCGTCGGCAGGGCGAAGTGCGCGTCCTGGTGAGACAAACGGACCGGCATGTCTCATGTGTACGACGTGGCGTCGTGCGTGTCAAGGGTGGTGTCGAGGGGTCGGAGACGTGTCCCAATCGCAGATGGGTCGTCCGATTCCGCCGCAGTGTCAACATGTCGACAATCAGTCAATGGACAGCGCTTGCTAGCCTGCTAGGAGTGTGTTCGCCACCCGCGACCGCCTGCCAGACGGAGAAATCGTGTCCATCAACATCACCGGCAAACCGAACAGGACGACGCTGCGCGAGTCGACCGTCGATGTGCTCCGCGAGGCGATCTTCGGCGGCGACATCCCCGCGGGCACCCATCTGGCGGAAATCAGCCTCAGCGGCTCCCTTGGCGTGAGCCGGGCGACGCTGCGCGAGGCGTTGCGGCAACTGCAGCAGGAAGGTCTGGCCGTCCAGGACGCCCGCGGCCGGGTGTCGGTGCGTGACGTGTCTGCCGACGAAGTGCGAGACCTGTTCGAACTCCGTCTCGGTCTGGAATCGATGGCCGTTCAGCGGCTGTGCAAGCTGTCCGACCGCACGGCCGTCGTCGCCGAGTTGACCGAACGCCTGGAACGCCTGCGCACGACGGAATCGCTCGCGGCGGACCTCAGTGCGGACTTGGAATTCCACGGTGCCATATGTCGTCTGTCCGGCAATCAACTGCTGCTGCAGTCTTGGCAGGGGATCAGCAGTCTCATCCGCATCACCATGCTCGCCGCCGGGCCGGACTCCGCGCGCGCGAACATGGCCTACGACCGGCACGCGCCGATCGTCGACCTCATTGCCCGTGGCGACGTGACGGCGTGCGGCGAATTCCTCGTCGACCACATGGCTTCGGCCCGTGACCGTCTGGTCGCGAGTATGGGCGGATCACCCGGCGCGCGTGACGAGCCCGACGTCGAAACTGGCCGTCCTCACGGGTGATTCGATGCCGGAACGGTCGCCGATGCCGTGTCGGGGATGACAACGCTGCGAGGTGTGGCGGTGAAACGGACGGGCAGTCCGGTGCGCGCCGATTCGTAGACGGCGAGCACGATGCGCAGCGCCCGGGTGGCATCCGGCCCGTCGACTGCGGGTCGAGCGCCGGAGCGGATGGCCGATACGAAATCGGCGACCTGCGTGGTGTGGTGCGGTATGAGCCGTCGGTTGACATCGCTGAGCACCACGTGCGGGTCGGCGCCGGCCGGGAACCGCTCTTCCGACACGATGCGCCCGTCCTCGGACCAGAACTCGACGCGCCCGTCCGTCCCCTCCGGGAACTCCACGAGCTGCACGCTCGTGCCGGTCGACGTGGTGACCCGCACCCGGGCGCCGAGTGACGGGTTCGCGGCGGTCGTGGCCTGAATCGTGGCCAGGGCCCCCGACGTGAACGTCAGTGTCGCCGCGGCAGAGTCCTCGACCTCGATGTGGTCCCCGTGGGTGAACGTGGCGACCCGGCCGTACACTTCCGCGACGTCGCCCATCAGCCACTGCAACAGGTCGACGTGGTGGATGGCCTGTGTCATCAGCACACCACCGCCGTCGTCGGCCCAGCTGCCCCGCCATGGGTCGCGCGTGTAGTACTCGGCCGTGCGTTCCAGCAGCACGGTGCATTCGCCCAGGATCGGCACGCCCGACTGCCCGGAGGTCAGCGCTGCGTGCATCCGCTGCGCTGCCGGCCAGAAGCGACGCTGGAGCAGGACGGCGAGCTTGACGCCGGCCGCGTCGCAGGCCTGGACCATGCGCTCAGCGGCGGCGAGGTCTGTGGCAACGGGCTTTTCACACAACACGTGCGCCCCGGCCGCAGCGGCTGCCACCACGACGGCCTCGTGGGTCGGGTGAGGGGTGCACACCGACACCACGTCCACTCCGTGAGCCAGCAATTCCTCGACGCTGCCGTACGCGGAGCCGACCTCTGCGAGGGCCGCCGTCGATCGGGCCTTCGCCAGATCGACGTCGCACACCGCAACGACGTCGGCGTCCGGCACGGCGCGGAACGCCGCGAGGTGATTTCGGGAGATTCCCCCGCAGCCGACGATGCCGACGCGTAGCGGTTTCACGGCGAACTTCCCGGTCAATCGCGCGAGACCGCCTGACTCCTGCGCAAGGTGAACATCGCGATCAGACCGATGAGGCTGGTGGCCATCACGAACCACGTCGGACTGCGCAGGTCGCCGGTGACCTCCACCAGCAGGGTCGCGATGAACGGAGCCGTGCCGCCCGCGATCACCACCGCGAGATTGATGATCAGCGCCGAGCCGGTGTACCGAACCTCCTCGGGGAACAGTCGCGGGATCAACGAATAGGCGGAGACCTGCAGCACCGACATGTTCACGATGATCAGCATGTAGCCCAGCGTGGCGATGGCCAGATTGTTCAGGTCCATCAACAGCAGACCGGGGTAGGTCAGCACCGCGTAGCCCACGAGGCCGATGACCGCGATGGGCCACAGACCGACCCGGTCGGCCAAACGGGCGGTGAACGGCATCACCGCGACCGAGAAGAGCTGCACGCCGCAGGTGATCCAATACACCGCACTCTTCGGATAGTCCAGATCGTTGACCAGGTAGATGGCGATGAAGGTGGAGCCGATGAACGCCCCGCCCTGGATGCCGATGCCGAGACCCAGGCCCTTGAGCAGTGGTTTGGGGTACTTGCGCAAGAGACTCATCAGCGGGAAGCCGTGTGCGGCTGAGTTCTTGGCGATGGTGTCGACATCGGGCAGTCTCCGGCGGATGACATAGCAGAAGATCGTGAGCGGTAATCCCACGAGGAACGGGATACGCCATCCCCAGGCCGTCAGATTGTCATCGGTCATGAGACCGGCCACCACACCCATCGCGCCGGAGGCGACGGCGTACCCGGCATTGCAGCCGATCGGTACGTAGGCGCCGAAGCGCGAACGCTTGTCGGCGGGCGCGTATTCGGAGATCACCGTGGCCGCGCCACCCATCTCACCGCCGGCGAAGAAACCCTGCGCCAGCCGCACGACGAACAGCAGTGCCGGAGCCCATATCCCGATCGTGGCGTATGTCGGCAACACGCCGACCAGAGACGTCGCAATGCCGACCCCGAGGATGGTGATGAGCAGGGCCCGCCTGCGGCCAAGGCGGTCACCGACGGCACCGAAGACGACACCACCGACGGGACGTACGACATAGGACAGGGCGAATACCGCCAGGGCGGACAGGAGGGAGGCGACGGGGTCGCTGCTCGGGAAGAACAACGGCGCGATCACCGTGGTGGCATAACCGTAGAGGGCGTAGTCGTAGTACTCGATGAGTGTTCCGACTCCGCCGGCCAGCGCGATGCGCTTCACGGATCGCTCGTCCAAGGGGGCAGGTGTCGCAGCCTGCTCGACGGCTTCGGGGTTGAGCGTCATTGCTCAGTCCTTTCGAGGGTGGTCGGTTTCACTCCACACCGGCCGCGGCCAGCAAGAGCCGCATCCGGTGTGCGGCGAGGTCGGGGTTCGGTAGCAGGCCCAGTCGGTCCGCCCCGATGAACAAGTCGGTCAGGTGCTGCACGGAGCGCTGTCCCTCGCGCCCGGTGACCTGGCGGTAATGGCTTTGAAAATCGGACAACCACGCGATGAAGACGGTGCCGGTCTTGTAGCGCGCCGCGGGTGGTTCGAACATCTTCACGGCGAAGGGAATCGTGGAATCCATGACGGTGCGGAAGACGTCCCTGTCGCCACGGTCCAGCGCCGCGAATGCCTGTGAGGCGACCGGTGCGATCGGATCGAGGACGCCGAGCAGGCCGTGCGAGTGACTCTTGTCGTCGCCGAGCAGCAGGTCGGTGTACCCGTAGTCGTCGCCGGTGTAGACGTTGATGCCGTCGGGAACCAATTCGCGGAACTCCCTCTCGAATTCCGCGTCCAGCAGGCTGAACTTGATGCCCTGGATCTTCTCGCGGTTCTCGGTGGCCATGGTCAGCACGACGCGCATGGCTTCGCGCAGGTCCGTGTGACCCCAGTAGCCGCGCAGACTTGGATCGAAAACCGTGCCCAGCCAGTGCACGACGACGGGTTTGGTGGCCTTCGCAAGGGCCTCACGATAGACGTGCAGGTAGTCGTCTTCTGAGGCCGCGGCCGCGACGAGGGCGTGCGAGGCGCGGATGACGGCGGCGCTGCCGCAGCTCTCGACGTACTCGATCTGTTCGGCGTAGGCGTCGATGACCTGTGCCAGTGTGGGATTCGCCGATTCGAGCTGATCGGTGCCCGCTCCTGAGACGATGGCCGCACCGGCCTTGTCGGCGGCCTCGTTGCCGTAACGGATCAGGGTCTTGGCCTGGTTCCAGTCGAGGCCTTCCGGGCCGCGCTCGGAGGTGTCCATGGCCTCGGCGATACCGATGCCGTAGGAGAAGAGGTGCTCGCGAAACCGGATGGTGGCCTCCCAGTCGACGGGCGCCCGCACGCCAGGCTGGTAGTCGCCGCGGACGTCGGCCACCACGTGGGCCGCGGCATACACCTTGCGCGAGGTGAATTGGTCCGGATGCTTCTCGAAACTCGCCGGTTCGTGCATGGTGTAGTCCGCAATGCCGCCGTCGGCGCGGGGCAGGCGGATCGTGGTCGAGGTCGGTGTCGTCACGATGGGTACTCCTTGAGGTGTCGGGCTCGGGCATTGGTCACCAGTGCGTGGGGGCGCCGTCCTTCTCGTCGTCGCGCTCGGTGCCGATGATTCGGGCGGCCTTCCATGCAGCGACCTGTTGAGGACCGAATCCGGCTTCCGCGAGTACGTCGTCGTTGTGTTCGCCGAGGCTCGGCGGCAGCATCCGAACCCGCCCGGGGGTGTCCGAGAGCTTGACGGGCATACCCACGAATTTGACTGCCCCCACGCCGGGTATCTCGGCCTCCAGCACCATCTCGTTGTGCAGGATCTGCGGGTCGGAGAAGACGTCGGCGTAGTCGTTCACCGGAGCCGCGAGGACATCCTGCTGCGCGTAGCGCTCCACGAGTTCCTCGCGATCGAAGCGCAGGCTCGCCTCGCGGATCAGTCGCGTGGTCTCCTCCGGGTGCGCCAGCAGGCCCTCGTTGTCCTGGAAGCGGGGATCGTGCACGACGTCGTCGGGTAGGCCCAGCGCGGTAGCGCATTGCTGCCAGGGGCGGGGGATGTAGAACTCGCCGATCAGGACGTACCAATTGCCGTCGCCGCACTGGTAGGTGCCGTACAGGGCGGTGTTGTGGGAATGGGCGATACCCGCTGCAGGACGCGGATATTCCTGCCCCAGGGTCAGATAGGTCGTGCCCTCTTGCAGGTGACTCGCCACCGCCGCGTTGACGAGACAGGAGTCGACGACCTGCCCTCGCCCGGTGCGTTCTCTCGCCGCCAGGGCGATCATCAATCCTTGGGCGAATTGCATGGAAGCGAGGTAGTCGATCATGAACGTGCCCGTCGGCGTCGGCGGCCCGTCCTGCGCGCCGGACAGCGCCATCAGGCCGGACATGGCCTGGGCGGCCAAATCCTGCCCGCGGCGCTGCGCGTAGGGACCGGTCTGGCCGTACCCGGACGCATAACCGACGATGATGCGGGGGTTGACTGCGGAGAGGTCCGCCCAGCCCAGACCGAGCCGGTCCATGACGCCGGGGCGAAAGTTGCTGGCCACGATGTCCGCTCCTCTGGCCAGATCGAGGATCAGCGCCCGCCCTTCGGGGTTCTTGAGATCGACGGAGATGGAGCGCTTGTTGCGGTTGGTCGCCGCCCAATGGGGTGAGTAGCCGTTGATGGTCGGGAACTGGCGGCGACCGATCTCACCCGCTCCGATGCGCTCGACCTTGATCACGTCGGCGCCGAAGTCCGCGAGCACCTGCGTGGCGCTGGGGCCTTGTTCCAGTTGTGTGAAGTCGAGGATGCGTACGCCCTCGAAGGCGTCTGTCATGTCGTGGTGAGCCTTTCACGCTGGGCGTCTCGCGACCGTGTCCGTCGAGGTCGCAGAGTCAATTCCATTGGGGCTTCGAGGAACAGGCGGGCGTTCATCTGCGTGAACTCGGCAGCGATGTGCGGAGTGAACGGCATGACCGAGAGCAGGTCCCGTTCGAGATCGAGACCTGGCGCCAATTCGATGAGAGTGAGCCCCGCGCCGCGCAGTTCGAAGACCGCACGTTCGGTGACGTAGAGCACGCGCTGACCGTCGCGCAGGGCCCGCGCAGCGGAGAACGTGATCACGTCGACGTCGACGACGAACTTGCGGTAGCGCCCCTCTTCCACGATTCTCATCACGCCGTTGCTGATCTCGGTGCGGAGGCCGCCGCCGGTGACGGTGCCGCAGAACACGACGGTGCCCGTGCGCTGGGAGATGTCGACGAAACCACCTGGCCCGATCACGGTGTCACCGGCCTTGGTGACGTTGACGTTGCCGTGGCGGTCGATCTGGGCGAAGGCGAGCCCCGCGAAGTCCAGTCCGCCACCGTCGTACAGGTCGAATTGACTGCACATGTCGATGATGGCGGTGGGATCGACGGCGGTGCCGGAGTCCAGTCCGATGCCGGGGACCCCGCCGTAGATGCCCTGTTCGACGGTGAACGTCACCTGGTCGATCAATCCCTCCTCGTGGATGACATGGGAGATGCCGTTCGCCATGCCGACACCGAGATTGACGAGGGCGCCGGTTTCGAGCTCGGCTGCCGCGCGACGGGCCACCACCTTGCGGTGGTCGAGGTTCATCGGTGCGATGACGCCGTCGCGGGGTGGCAGCATCCCGGTGCGGGAGGGGTCGAACTCGGTGATCGGGGTCTGCATCGGGTAGTCGGTGAGCACCACGTGGTCGACCAGCGCACCGGGGACACGGACCTGCGCACCGGGGATGGCGTGGCTCGGCACCACTCGCTTGACCTCGGCGATCACGATCCCGCCGGAGTCGTGCACGGCCTGCGCGATGGCGAGGTTGTCGCTGAAGGCCGCTTCGTCCGCCATGCTCAGGTTTCCCGTCTCGTCGGCCACCGACGCGCGCAGCAGCGCCACGTCGATGTCGAAGGTCGGGTAGTACAACCACTCCTTGCCGCCGAGTTCGACGATCTCGCTGAGGCTACCCGTGGTGGCCTGGTTGAGCCGGCCTCCGCCGACCCGGGGGTCGGTGTGGGTCCACAGGCCGATGTCGGTGAGCAGACCTGGTCTGCGCGCGGCGATTTCACGATAGGTCAGCGAAATGGTGCCGGCTGGCAACGCGAACGCCTCGACCTCGCCGGTGGCGATCATCTGCTGCTGACGCGGACTGAGCACGAAGTGCGAGCCGATGAAGCGGCGGACGAGACCGGGATGCGCGAGGTGGTCCGTCCCGCGGCCTTCGTGGTTTCCCAGCCCCATGACGTGGACCACCGTCAGGTCGGTGGGGGCCTGCGTCGCCTCGAAACGGCGACCGAGCGCGCCGAGCAAGGACTCGGGCACCTGGAGCAGGGAACCGCTGCCGCCCACGGCGACAGTGGATCCGGACGGTACCAGCGCGGCGGCGGAGCGCAGATCCAGCAGCTTGCTCATGGCATCACGTCTCCACCGCACACGTGAAGACACTCTCCGGTGATGTAGGAGGCGTCGGGAGAAAGCAGGAAGGCCGTCGCGGCCGCCATGTCGGCCGGGGTGCCGGCACGCCGGAGCGGCACCGCGGCGACGCGCGCCGCGCGTGCCTCACCGGGGTCTTGCCCGCGGAGCGCGGACAGCGCTGTGTCGGCGCGATCCCACAGCGCGGTGTCGACGATTCCTGGGGCGACGGCGTTGACGCGGATGCCCTGGGGCGCGAGCGCCACGGCGAAGGACTTCACCAGGCTCAGCACCGCCGCCTTGGATGCGGAGTAGTGGGGGTAGAACGGTCCGGCCAGCCGCCCCTGGATGGACGCCATCGCCACGATGGCGGGGGCGTCGGCCGAGCCGGGAGCGGCCGGAGACATGGCGCGGGAGGCCATTTGCAGGCAGTAGAGGACGCCACGGGCGTTGACGTCGAGGACGGCGTCCCATTCGTCGGCGGTCACGTCGACCGCATGTGTCCAGGTCTGGATGCCGGCGTTGCACACCAGTAGATCGATGGCGGTGCCGAACGCGGCTCGCGTCGCTTCCGGAAGCGCGTCGACGCCGGCGCGTTCGGCGACGTCCAGGTGAACGGCGGACGCGGCCACGCCAAGACGCGCAGCGGTCGACTCCGCGCCGTCCAGATCGCGGTCGGCCAGAAGCACGTTGGCGCCCTCGGCGACGAGGCGCTCGGCGACCCCGGCGCCGATGCCCTGGGCCGCGCCCGTCACGATGGCGGTGCGCCCCTGCAACCGGCCGCTCACTCGGCGTTCCTCTGCGCGGCGTGCGGACCGGAGGCGGTGACGGCGGCCAGCGGCACCTTCGAGCACAGCAGAACCTTCTGGCCTTGCTGCACGGTCTCGCCGCGCTGGTTCACGATCTCGACGTCGAATGTCGCGACCGCCTGGTCCGGTTTCGAGGCGCTGTTCCGCAACTCGGCAATCGTGTAGTTGACGAACATGGTGTCGCCCACGTAGAGCGGGCCGCGGAATCGCCAGTCGCTGATGCCGAGGAATGCGACGGCGGTTTGGCGCAATTCACCCGTACGGGGCCACATCAGGCCGTGCGCGTAGGCCAGGCCCAGCATGCCGTGGGCGACGCGTCGACCGAATTGGCTTGCCTCCGCGTACACGTCGGAGGTGTGCAACTCGGAGTAGTCGCCGGTCAAGCCGGCGAAGCCCACCAGGTCGGCGTCGGTGACGGTGCGACCGGGCGACCTGAATTCCATACCGACGTAGAGGTCGTCGTACACATAGCCCTGCATGTTGCTCATGGTCGTGGCTCCTCGATCGGTGGTCTGGTCAGACGCCGGCGGCCATCGGCACGGTGGCGACGTATTGGGAGACGATCTCGTCGAATGAGGCCGGGGGACGTAAACCCAGGCGCTGAGCGCGGGTCGCGGTGAAGCGCGACGGCCACTTCTCGACGATTGCGGCCACGTCGTCGTCGTTGCCCCACTCGATGAGGGAACTGCGGTCGGTGCCGGTGACACGGTCCATCGCCTCGGCCATCTGGCGTGGGGTGGTGGTCAGGGCCGGTAGGTTCATGGCGGTCCGGCTGCCCCACGTGGTCGCGTCGACGGCGGCGGCGGTGACGAGGCCGTCGATGGTCAATTGCGGCGAGGAGAGCGCGATCTCGGTGTCGGGGGGCACCGGGCACAGCGCGGCAACCCCGGCGAGAGGCTCGCGGATGATGCCGGACATGAAGCTGGAGGCGGCGGCGTTGGGGCGGCCCGGCCGGACCGCGACGGTCATCAGGCGGACGGTGCGTCCGTCGATGAATCCCTTGCGTGAGAAGTCGGCGACGAGCTGCTCACCGATGAACTTCTGGAAACCGTAACTGTTTTGGGGACGGGGCAGGGTGTCGTCGTCGACGTCGCCGATCGGTCCGATCGCCGGATCGGCGCCGTAGACGGCCAGGGAACTTGCGAACACGAACACGGCGGGCACCGCGAAGCCGCGGGCGTGCTCCAGCAGCTGGCGGGTGGCGTCCACGTTGGTCTGCATGCCTAGGTCGAAGTCGGCCTCGGCTGCACCGCTGACGACACCGGCGAGATGGAAGATCACGTCGAATCGACCCAGGGCCGACATGCCGTCCTGCACGGATCCCACGACGGCATGCACCCGGGTATCGGCGGCGAGGTCCGCCGGCGGCGCGGCGATGTCCAGCAGCGTGAGGTGTTCGAGCCTGCCGAAGGTGCGGCCTCCGGCGACGAATGTGTCCGCGGCGAGCAGCCTTTCGGCGAGCAGCCCTCCGAGGAAGCCGGCTCCGCCGGTGATGAGGGCGGACGGGGAAGCCGGTGTTGGCGTCGGGCTGCTCATGCCTGTCGTGTCTCCTTCGACCTGAGATGGACGCCGGTTGCGTCGATGACATCGATGAGGGCCCCGTCGTCGCCGACGTTTCCCGGCACGACGACCTGGGTGCCGGGCCCGTCGGCGGTGTGCACGTCCCACACGGAGATGCCCGGGGCGACCTGGCCGCGGACCGTGGCTTGGTCGGCGCCGAAGCCGGACCGGGCGACTTCGGCCGAGGTGATGCCACCCTTCGAGATCACGGTGCGCACACTGCGCAGGACGGTGGCCGTGGCCGCCATCAGGGCCGTGATCACCAGTTCGCCGTGGGCGAGTGAGTCATCGCTGGCCCGACGATGGCGTTCGCTGGCGAGCACGACGAGATCTGACGATCGGAACGCCTGCAGTATTCGTTCGGTGGCGGCGGCGCCCGCCGCCACCGGATCCGCGAATGCGGCGTCGGTCGGGATCTCTACCGTTTCGATGCCGTGGTGTGCGCACAGCGCGGCGAGCTGGCGGGTGCTGGCCCCGGTGTGTGATCCGCAGACGACGAGGATCTTGCCTGCGTTGTCAGTCCGGTTCGCCACGTCGATGGGGCGGGGGAGCAGGGACGTGCTCAACACGCCCGCGCACAGCGCTGCCAGCGTGGCGGCGCAGCGCGTGACCACGGCCCGTTGGTGGGTCTCGGCGGCCACGAGTGCCGCGTGGATGAGAGCGATGTCGCCATCCGTCTCGGCGTCGGGCACCACCCATGCGCCGGCCGGGGCGTCGACGAGGAGTTCGGCCAACCCACGTCCGGCGGTGGCGCGCAACTCTTCGACGGGATAGCCCAGGCCTTGCGCGTCGCCCTTCTCGCGGACCCAGTCGACGAGGTTCGACGACCGGAACCCGAAGACGGGATCTCGAGCGAACTCGCTGTCACCCACCGGCATTCGCACTCCGTCGACCACCAGGTAGTGCACCGAACCCACGGTGGTGCGTCCACCCGCGGGAAATGCGGGAACGAAGAGCACCGGGCTGGAATCACCGGCGAAGACTTCCGACTCGGCGAACACGTGCCCTCGGAGAGTGGAGTCGCCGCGCAGCACCACGCGGATCGGACGGCCCAGTTCCCGGGACGCGCAGGCGACGGCTTCCCGTAGTGCGGTGGCGAGTGCGACTGCGTCTCGCTGCTCCAACGCGCGCGAATTCGTCTGGATGTAAAGCGAGCCTTCGGCCGAGAGAACCCGTGCGATGCGGTCAGCCGACCAATCCAAGAGAACCGTCACCCCGGTGGCCATCTGGGTTCCCGTCGGGTCGTCGTCCAATACGACGGTGGGGCCTCGACCCCTCGCGCCCGACTCCCTGGCGTGTGACAACACCGCTCCTCGGCAGCTCGATGTGATGTATCGCACGCCAGTCTGCCGACATGTCGACATGTCGTCAAGCCTGTTTGTCGGCCTCCGTGGGGAACGGGTCATTGCGGTCGCGGCCGACCGGGGTCAGCGCCGACGGAACCCGGATCCCGCCTCTAGGCTGGCCAACCATGAGTGGTCGAGCCCGGCGATCTGTTCACGACCTGGCCTCGGCCGTGACCGGGGCCGGCCTCGTGTCGGCCCTCCAGCCGATCGTCACACTGCCCGAACGCCACGTCATCGGCTACGAGGCGCTGGCACGCTGGCCGCGAACCGGTGTGAGTCCCGCCGAGGTGTTCGGATTCGCGGCCTCGAACTCACGATCCGGCGAACTGGACAGCCGTTGCGTCGACGCGGGTCTGGCGGCCGCGCTGGAAGCGAACCTGCCCGAAGGTGCTCTGCTCTGCCTCAACGTCGAACCCCTCAGCGTCTATCGCCCGCGACGAGCGAATGCCGAACTCGACCGTGTTGGCGATCGGTTGTCGATAGTCTTCGAGCTGACCGAGCGCGATCTCCTCCGTGACCCGTCGGCTCTGCTGACCACGATCGCCGCGATCCGCGAGGATGGCTTCCTGATCGCTCTCGATGACGTTGGCGCACATCCTGACTCATTGACCTTGCTCGACGTGATCAGTCCCGATTTCGTCAAGCTCGACCTCGAACTGATCCAGCGACGACCCAGGCGCGACCAGGCGCGCACGCTGTCGGCGGTGATGTCCTACCTCGAGCGCACCGGGGCAGTGGCGATCGGCGAAGGCATAGAAACCGACGTTCATCTCGAGCAGGCTCGCGCACTCGGCGCCTCGCTAGGACAGGGGTACCTGTTCGGGCATCCCCAATTCGCCGACGTCGTCGCTCAGGACGACGTGACGGAGGCCGCGATCACCGCGCTCGAAGCGGTTCCGCCGCAACCGGCTCGACTGTGTCGCCCCTTCGACGTGGTCACTCAGAACTGCGACAGGCGGGTTCGGACGGCTCGTAAGGAGATTCTGACCTCACTCAGCCACCATCTGGAGCGGCAGGCGGCCGACACCGTCGACCCGCCGATGGTGCTCACGGTCTTGCAGGACCGTCGGCACCTCACCGTCCACACCCGGCGACGCTACGAACACCTCACCATGCACTCACCACTGGTTGCGGTCTTCGGCTGCGGCCTGATCGACGAGCCGATCCCCGGCGTGCGGGGAATCGCACTCGATGCCGCAGACCCACTGTGCCTGGAGTGGACCGTCATAACGCTGGGCGCCCGTACCGCTGCCGCGCTCATCGCGCGCGAACTTCCTGCCGCCAACTCAGTGTCCGTCGACAACGATCGCTTGTTCGAATTCGTCATCACCCACGATCGACCACTGGTGATCGCCGCGGCCAGGACCCTCCTGCGTCGGATCGACGGATCCTCGGCGGCAGACCGTGAGCGCGTGCTCCTGCACGGACACCGTCGCCGTGTGGAATGACTACCATCGACGACGTGCCCGAGGCGCTACCCGGGGGCAGCCGGGTGGGGTGCGGCCACGCCGGACCCGCGATGGCCTCGCCCGCCGGGAGTCCCCGGCGACGAGCACGCGAACCGCGACACCGAGGAGACCACCGTGAACGTTCGTCGTGACGTACCGGCCGCATTCGACGCCGGGGCGGCAGCCTATGACGGTCTGGTAGGTGCCAATCCCGGGTACAACGAGCACCTGCTGCTCTCCGCGCAGCGAATGGCCTTGCCCGACGGTGGGCGGGGATTGCGGTTGCTCGACGTCGGGTGCGGTACCGGGCTGTCGACCGCTGCGCTGCTCGCCGCCGCGCCGCACGCCGAGATCATCGGCGTCGACGGGTCGGCGGGGATGCTCGCTCAAGCCCGTGCCAAGCAGTGGCCCGCCACGGTGTCCTTCGTGCATTCCTATGCCGAGGGGCTCGCCGAGGCCGGTGTGGAGGGACCATTCGACGGCATCCTGGCCGCCTATCTCATCCGCAACGTGCCCGATGCAGATGCCACCCTGTCCACGTTTCGCGAGCTGCTGGCACCCGGCGCGACGTTGGCCGTGCACGAGTACTCGGTGCGCGACTCCCGCGTCGCCTCGATCACCTGGAATCTGGTCAGCTCGGCGGTCATCGTCCCGATGGGTAAGTTGCGCACGGGCGACGCCGGGCTCTACCGCTACCTGCGCGACAGTGTCAACGCGTTCGACGGCGTGGAGGCCTTCCAGGACCGGTTGCGCCGCAACGGTTTCGTGAACGTGCGCAGCGAGACGGTGACCGGATGGCAACGCGGCATCGTGCACACCTTCCTCGCGGAGGCGCCGTGACCGCGGCGGCCCCGCGAAAGAACTTCTGCGGCCGCTGAACCATTTGGCGACCTCGCCCGTCGTTCCTTCTGACAGCGTCCCAAGGGGACGTGACCCAGAAGGGATACACCGTGACCGTGCTACCGCCGCATCCATCGGCCGTCTCCGATCTCGAGCCCGCCGTGTGGTTCTTCGGCGATTTCGTGCTGGACCTTCCGCGCTACGAGTTGCGGCGAGACGGGGTCTCGATCCCTCTCGAGCCGCAGGTGTTCGACGTGCTGACACACCTGGTGAGCCACCACCACCGGGTGGTCACGAAGATCGAGCTGTTCGACGCCGTGTGGGGCGGCCGGTTCGTCGGGGAGGCCGCGCTGTCCAGCAGGATCAAGGCGGTTCGGCGCGCACTGGGTGACGACGGCGCGTCGCAGCGCCTCATCCGCACCGTGCGTGGCCGGGGATATCAGTTCATCGGTGTCCTGCGAACCGCCGACGAGCCCGCCGCCGAATCCTCCGGTCTCGGCGAGGCCGAGGGGACGGCCGTGTCGAACGTCCGTTTCCTCTGGTCTCGTCGCACGGGGGCGGCCGCCGATCGCTACCGGGTCGCGCGGTCGACACGTCGCCGGGAGTTCCACGGGCCGCCGAGGTGAGGTCGTGCCGTCGACGTCGACGAGACGGGAAGAAATCGGGAGCTTGGGTAAGTTTGACGTGCATGGCGCCACGCGGTGGGCAGTGCCAGCGGCCTGCCACGTGAGCCACGGACCGATGAAGGAACTAGCGCACGATGACGGACCCTGCCGCCCGGCAACGTCGGGCGGACGATTCAGCCAACGCCGAACTGTTGCGGGTCATCCACGACCAGCACGCACCGGCGTTGCATCGTTTCGTGTTGCGGTTGACGCGGGGCGATCGGGAGTTCGCGCAGGACGTCGTCCAGGAGTCGCTGCTGCGGCTGTGGCAGAACGGCACCGTGCTCGCCACCTACTCCGAGGACTCGACGCGGGCGTGGCTGCACACGGTGGCCAGGAACCTCGTCATCGACGACCGACGCAGCTCCCGCTTTACCCGCGAGTTCCGGACCGACGCCGTTCCCGAGCGAAGCTCACCGGACGTCTTCGGGCCGGCGGTCGACAAGTTCGTCGTCTCCGATGCCCTGCGGTCCCTTAGCCCCGAGCATCGCACCGTGTTGGTACGAGCGCACTACCTGGGGCAAACCGCCGCCGAGATCGCGCGGCACGAGGGTATTCCGCCGGGAACCGTCAAATCGCGGCTGCACTACGCGCTGCGCGCGCTCCGCGTGGCCCTGGAGGAAAGGGGGGTAGCCCAGTGACCTCCGAACGGGACATGGCCCAGTGGGATGCCGCCTATCTGCTCGGTGCCCTGTCCGACGCCGAGGCCGCCGAGTACGAGCGGTACCTCGCCGACACGGCCGAGTCCGACGACGCGGCGGACGCCTCCCACCTTCCGGCCATCCTGGACGTGCTCTCGCCCGAAGAGGCGCTGGCGCTGCTCGACGAGGGATCGCCGATCGCGAGGCGCGACGAGGACGGGCATGCGCCGGCATCGTTCGCCGCGGGTGCGGAGCGGCGGCGGACCCGCTCGCGCGCGGTCCGGGTCGCGACGGTGATCGCGTCGGCGGCCGCCTTCCTCCTCATCGGTGGTCTCGTCGGGCATGCCATCGGTCCGCAGGAGTCGTCGACCGGCGTCGCGCTGCAGGCCATGGCGCCCGGCCAGCGACAGGGCGTCACCGCGTCGCTGGCGCTCTCCAGCGAGCCGTGGGGAACGCGCCTGGACTGGGAGTGCGAGTACACCAAGGACTGGGCGGTCAAGGCCACCGGTTACGACCTGGTCGTGACGACCAAGAGCGGCGTCGAGACCGTCGTCGCCTCGTGGCGCCCATCCGGTACCGAGAAGCACGCGTCGAACCTGGCGGCCGCGACGGTGATCCCGACGTCGGACATCCGGGCGGTCACCATCCGGGAATCCGGATCCACCACGCCGCTTGCGGTCACCACGCTGGCGTGACGGGACCCAGGGAACTCGTCGACGGGGGAGCGGACGGCACGGCGTCGTCTGGCCCCGGGCCGCACCACGACCGCGGGGCCGATCAGCGGCGAGCGAGCCAGTCGGACAGCCGCGTGGTGCCCAGTTCGGCCTCGTCGTCGGTGACGAGGGTCGCCTGGTCGATCTTCAGGCCGCTGTAGGTCGCCGACGGATCGTCGACGACCCGCAGCGCCCGGCCCTGATGGCGCAATACCGTGCGGGCCAGGTCGGAGAAGGACATCTTCTCGGGGCCCCCGACATCGTGAATCGCATTGAGCGCCTTGCCAGCGGCGATGCGCGCCAGGATCGCCGTGACCTCGACGGAGTCGATGGGTTGGATCATCGCTTCCGGGGCGCGTACCTCGTCGCCCGCGACGAGGGATTCGGTGATCGGTTCGGCCAGCTCGTGGAATTGCGTGGCCCGTACGACCGTCCACGGAATCCCAGAGGTCGCGGCCGCACGCTCCTGCGCGATCTTGCCGCGGATGTACCCCGCGCCGGCGGCCATCTCGTCGGCGCCGACGATCGACAGTACGACGTAGTGTCGGACACCGGACGAGGTGGCGGCCGCGGACAAGGTGGCCGAGGTTCGTTCGAAGAAGCCTTCCGCCGAGTCCTCGGGGGTCGCGGAATTGATCACGTCGACCACGACCTCTGCACCGGAAAGGGCTGCGTCGAGCCCCTTCCCGGTGAGCAGGTCGACACCCGCCTCACGGGAGGCTCCGGTGACGTGGTGTCCGCGGCGGCCGAGCAGCGAGACGAGCTGACGGCCGATCAGGCCCGTGGCGCCGACGACGGTGATCTTCTTCGTGAGCTCGGTCATGACCCTGCTGGTTCCCATCGAGGTGTAGCGGCGGAAGACGTTCGTGACGAACGATCTCGAGGACCACGCCCACACTGCCAGTCGGCAGTGGTCGGCACCCCCCGGAAAACCCGTGGTGTTCGCACGTCGACGCCTCGACGGCCTGCGATGGCCCGCCGTCGTCAGCCGGAGGTCACTCGGAGGTGAGCGCGCTGGGCGATCTCGTCCTCCGAGAGCATGGTGATCATCGGCACGTCGGGTGCGCAGACGCAGATCGCGAGGAAGCTGCTCTGCTGGTCGGGGAGCGCGTTGGCGGCCAGGTAGTGCACCACTTCGCCGCCCGGTTCCCAGAACGCCTGTCCCGCCTCGATGTGGTAGGGAGCCTCACCCTCCAGCTCGAACAAGATCCTCCCCTCCAGTACGTAGCCGAAGACGGGACCCGAATGACGATGCGGGCCGGCGCCCTGATCGGCCGGCGGCAGTACGATGCGTTGGGTCATCACGTGCGAGCCCGGCGCGATCTCAGGTGGATCGACGCAGGCGAGATCGGTGATGGTCATTCCGCTGTTTCCGAAGACGAGCATCGAATTCCCTTTCGTGGCAGGGGCGGTGGATTTCGCCCACACGTCTTCGACGAGCGAGCGCGCCGCGATGTGAGGTCGAGGCCGAGGTGCGCGGGGTGGGTCGGCGTCAGGTCACTCGCAGATGCGCGCGGGTGGCCAGCTCGTCCTCGGCGACGAAAACGGTGGGTGCCGAACGCTCGTCGCTCGCAACCATCGTCGTGGCGACGAAGCGCAGCCACGCGTCGTCGCGGTTGTTGGCTCCCCGATAGTGGATGACGTCGCCACCGGGCTCCCAGAACGCCTCTCCCGCCTTGACGATTCGCGGCGCCGACCCTTCGATCTCGAACGCCATCTCGCCTTCGAGGACGTAACCGAACGTCGGACCGGTGTGCCGATGCGGCGCCAAGCCGGGATCCCCTGGAGCCAGCGAGACCACGATGGTCATCACATCGCTCTCGGTGGGGATGGTGGGTCGCGGTACGTCCTGCACGACCACCAGTCGATCCGGGTCGGCGGGCGCGGGACGTGTTGTCGGAATGTCGCGTGTCATGGATCGTCTCCCGTGTCGAACGTGGGCGGCGCCGTTGCGCCCGGTTTCTTCCTGAGCCGGTGTCTACGGCTTCACCGAGTACCGACTTGCGATCGCCAGGCGGTTGAACGCGTTGATGGCGATCGCGGTCCACCGCAAGATCGCCGCCTGAGCGGCCGTCAGTTCGGCGGCCTGGACGAACTCGTCGACACCAGGGGACTCGTCCGCAATGGCGGTGATCTCCTCGGCGATGGCCAGGGCGGCTCGTTCGGTGCCGGAGAAGTACTGCGTATCGCGCCACGCGGTCAGCACCGCCAGGCGGTCGGGGGTCTCACCCAGGTCGAGAGCGTCGCGCGAGTGCATGCGGAGGCAGAATGCGCACCCGTTGATCTGAGACACGCGGATCTTGACCAGTTCGAGCGTCGCCTTCCCGATGCCCGCATCCAGCGCAGCGCGCTCGACCTGCTCGTTGAGGGCGAGCAAGGTCTTGTAGGCGTCGGGAACCGTCGTGCTCAACAGTGTTCGTGTGGCCATGGAAACTCCCATCGTCGGCGGTCCGCGCGACCGAGTGATCACGCAAACGGGACAGCGGGGCGGATCTCGCCCCTCGATTCATGACGACTGGCACGTCACTTTCGTGAGATCCGCTGTCGCTCGGTGGCGGCCGATCGTCGCCTCGTGGCCCAACTCACCGTGACGTCGTCTTCGATCGACCTCACGAATGGACCTGCCGAACGGTCATACAAGGCATGAAACCTTCTCTGCAGCGAATGTCACTGATCGTGCTGACGGTGGTCGGCGTGGTCACCGGGGTGTGGGCCTACTTCCTTCCCCGAAACTGGTACGACACCTTCCCCGGGCTGGGCTTGAGCTGGCTCCCTCAGCTGGGCCCCTACAACGAACACTTCGCCACCGACACCGGCGCCATGTTCCTTGCGTTGACCGCGCTCAGCGTCCTGGCATACGTGAACCTCGGCAACGCCACGCTGGTGCGCGTCACCGGGGCGTCGTGGACGGTCTTCAACGCACTGCACTGGATCTTTCACATGCGGATGCTGCACATGTACGAACCGCGCGACCAGATTCTGAACGCCGTCTTCCTCAGCCTGATGGTGATCGTCTCGGCCGCACTGCTCGTTCCCCTGCGGCGAACGGCGACCGCCACGCCGCACGCGCCGGCGAGCAGTCTGCTGAGCTGAGCCGCGTTGGCCACAGCGGCCCATGGCGGCCCACGGCGCCCGCCGTGGGCCGCCGTCACCATCGTGCCGATGCGGCTCCGGGGTTCACTGCGGGGGCCGACGCCCGCACCGGTGGCTCGTCCGGATCATCGCCAGAACGCAACTTCGAGAGAGGAATTCATGATGCGCTTCGTCGTAGCAGGCGCCACCGGCACCGTCGGCAGGCACGCGGTGGCCACGGCGCGCCGCCGCGGCCACGAGGTCGTCCCCTTGTCTCGCTCGTCCGGTCAGGACATCATCGCCGGCACGGGTCTTGCCGCGGCGATGGCGGGGGCCGACGCCGTGATCGACGTGACCAGCACGGTGACGACGAGCGGCGCCAAGGCCACCGACTTCTTCACCACCGTCACCCGCCACCTGCACGAGGCGGAGGCTGCGGCCGGAGTCGTTCACCACGTCGGCCTGTCGATCGTGGGGATCGACGGCATCGACGCCGGCTACTACGCCGGCAAGCTGGCCCACGAGCGCGCGATCGCCGGTGGGGCGACACCGTGGACGATACTGCGCGCCACACAGTTTCACGAATTCGCGGAGCAGATCGTCGCCCGCCGGGGGATCGGACCCTGGGTCGCCGTGCCGAAGATGCCGATGCGCCCGGTGGCCGCGCGCGAAGTCGGCCGGCGGCTCATCGACATCGCCGAGGGGGCGCCGATGGGTCGGTCCGCCGATCTGACCGGGCCCCGCGACGAACAGCTGATCGACCTGGTGCGGCGAATGGCCGTCTTCGACGGCTCTCGGCGACGTGCAGTCGAGCTGGCGCTGCCCGGAAGGTACTGGCGCGGATCGGCTTCGGGGGCGTTGCGCGGCGGTGCAGAGGCCATGCGGGGCCGCGTCGACTTCGACGAATGGCTGCGCAGCGGTGACCACACCCGCGGTTGACGCCGGCCGGGGTCGGCCACGCGACGGGTTCTCGCCGCGTGGCCGACGATGCAGCGCTGCCCGGATGGATGTGAGCGGCGTGGATGTGAGCGGCGTTGCCTCGGACGTCCGACCTACCGTACGCAGGCGTGCGGACTCGGGGCATGGTCCCGACGTCAGTCGACGTGATCGGTCGACAACGTGATCGGCTTCCATTCGGCCAGTTCGGTACTCAACGTGGAGAATTTCGTGTCGAAGCGGGCCAGGCAGTCCGACCCCAGCGCGAGACGGATCGGCGGGTCCGCCAGATGAGCCAGGTCGACGATGACCTTCGCCGCCTTGAGCGGATCTCCTACCTGCGCGTGGTTGGACTCGACCGCCCGCCGGCGCGTCACGGCCGCGGTGTCGGCATAGTCGTCGATGACGGTCGGTGCGGACGCGAGGCTGCTGTCGTCCAGGAAGTCGGTCCGGAACGTGCCGGGTTCGACGGCCGTGGATCGAATGTTCAGTGGCGCGAGTTCGGCACGCAGGGATTCGTTGAGTCCCTCCACCGCATGCTTGGTGGCGGCGTACACACCCCATCCCGGCGACCCGGTGAAGCCGGCGACCGAACTGAGGTGGATGAGGTGGCCCGAGCGCTGCGCGCGCATGATCGGCAGCACCGCACGTGTCACGGCCAGCAGTCCGAAGACGTTGACGTCGAACACCTTGCGTACCGCTGCGTCGTCGACCTCCTCGACCGCCCCCACGATGCCGTATCCGGCGTTGTTCAGCAGGACGTCGATGGTGCCGAACGCCGCCGCGGCCTCGGCCACCGCGTCGTCGACGGTGTCGGTTCGCGTGACGTCGAGTCGCACGGTGCGCAGTGCGTCCCGGGGCTCCCAGCCGATCGGTGACGGTGTCCGGGTTCCGGGCGGAGGCGATCACGCGATCGCCTCGGCGTAACGCCTCCTCGGCCACCAGCAGACCGAACCCTCGGCTCGCCCCGGTGATCAACCACGTCTTCATGCTCATCCCTTCGATTGGTGCCCGCCCGGACGTGTGTCCACGCGCCGGACGCGTCCGAACGCCGGTGTTCGGACGCGGCGAGGTGCTGCCTCCCGTGTGGGGCGGGCCCTCGTCGGGCGATCGTGGACTCCGGTACTGACGATCGGGGTGAGCGATTCGTGAGGTCTTGCGATTCACGGGGTCTGACGTCGGGCGGCGCCGGCAAGCGGGATCCCCGGCGGCGCCGCCGGGCGCGGTACCGTCGCGTCGATGCCGATCCCGGCTCGTCATGACCGCGAACGGCGGTGCACTGCAACGGTGCAACGCGTACCCGTCACCGGTCCTCGATGATCGCGCGCCCTCAGGGCTGGGTGGCCTTCCAGAACCTCAGCTTGTCCGGATTGAGCACCATCCACAGGCGGGTGATGAGCCCGTCGCGAACGTCGACCGCGACCACCGCCAACGTCACACCGCGCTGACGGAAGACCAGGCCGGGCTGACCGTTGACCTCCGCTGACACCATGTCCATCTCGGGCTCGCGCCGCATCACGCCGGTGAGGTAGCGAGCCACCCGATCCATGCCGACGACCTCGCGCAGGGCGGCACGCACGCGGCCACCACCGTCGTTGACGACCCGGACGTTGGGATCGAGAAAGCCGATCAGATCGGCGATGTCACCGCGTTCGAGGGCGAGCTTGAAACCCGAGACCGCCGACGCGTGGTCGGACGTGTCGACGGCGTGCGCGCGTTCGGACCTGAGTCGGCGCCGGGCCGAGGTCGCCAGTTGGCGGCACGCGTCAGAGGACCGTCCCACGATCCGGCCGATCTCGGCGAACGGGTAGTCGAAGACGTCGTGGAGCACGAAGGCTACTCGCTCCGCCGGCGTCATGGCCTCCAGCACCGTGAGGACCGCCATGGTCACCGACTCGTCGAGCGTGATCCGATCGGCGGGATCCGTGGTCATGTCCGACCGGGCGGGAGCGTGGTGCGGCAACGGCTCGGGCAGCCAAGGCCCGACGTAGGACTCGCGACGGTGCCGGGAGGACTTGAGCTGGTCGATGCAGATGCGCGTGGCCACGCGAACGCACCACGCCGTCGGCGTGGTGATCGCCGCACGACGATCCTCCGACATCGCGTACCACCGCGTGAACGTCTCCTGGACGACGTCCTCGGCGTCGGTGACCGACCCCAGCATGCGGTAGGCGACGTTGATCAGCAGTCCGCGGTCGGCCGATATGTCGACACCGCGCGCCTCGCCGGGCGGCGGCGCGGCTTCGTCTCCTGCGTAGCGCGGCCTGCCGCCGCTCAGCTCGCTCACGCCTTGATGACGACGTAGCCCGGTCGATCGTGACGCCGGGTGACGTCCCTCACGACGGCGCGACGTGCACTCACGTTCCCGCGGGCGCACTCGTCGAATGATGCGACCGCCGACCGTCAGCCGCGCGGTGCACGGCAGGGAAGGGAATCGCCGAACGCATGAAGATCTTGATCGCCGGGGCCACCAGCGTCCTGGGTCCGCCGTTGATCCGCGCCTGTGTCGGCGCCCGCCACGAGGTGGTGGGGTTGACGCGCACCGAGTCGAAGGCCGGCGTCATTGCGGCTGCCGGCGCTCGCCCCGTCGTCGGCGACGTCGCCGACCGCGATCGGATGACGGCGCTGTTGTCCGACCTGGCGCCGGATGCGGTCGTTTCGCTGCTGATGACACTGCCGCCGGGGCTTCCCCGGCGGGCCGAGGACTTCCTGCCCAGCCAAAGGCTGTGGAACAGCGTCACCACGTCGTTGCTGCCCGCCGCGCACGCCGCGGGTGTGTCGACGTTCGTCGCCGAGTCGATGGTCTTCGCCTATGGGTACGGACGTTTCGGGACCCGGAGACTGACCGAGGACGACCCGGAGCCCGGCCCGCCGCCGCTGGGGGAGGCTGGGCGTCCGTTCCTCGAGGACCTGCGCCAGATGGAGCGCGACGTGCTGACGTCCTCGACGGCCTCGGACACCCGTGGCATCGTGCTGCGCTACGGGTTGTTGCACGGCCGCGGCGTTCCGCACTGGGAGGCGATGGTCGCCGCGGTGAGGACGTGGTCGTTGCCGGTCCCGACCGGGGGTGCGCTGATGTCGTGGGTCGACGTGGAGGACGCCGCTCGCGCCACGGTGGCCGCCATCGAGCATGGCGGCCCGGGGCAGCTGTACAACGTGGTGGACGACGCCCCGGTCGCCTTCCGGCGGTACGTCAACGATCTGGCCACGGTTCTGGGCAGGCCTCATCCGGTCGCCGTGCCGCGGGCCCTGCTCGGTCTGTTCGCCCCGTACGCTGCGCGCGTCTTCGGCTACGTCCAAGTGGGCGCCGCCAACGACAAGGCGCGCCGAGACCTGCACTGGCAGCCGCGCAGGCCCGATCACCTCGCCGTGTTCAACGCCGAACTCTGACCACCTGAATCGATGACCGGCGATGCGACAGGCCCGCCGGACCTTCGTTCTCCCGCACGCCCACCAAAGGATCTCGACGATGACGCTCGCCTGCCCGGACACCGATCCGCCCCCCACCCCCCTCGACGTCGACGACTCCGACGGGACCCGGCTGGCCTCGCGCTTCGCCAGGGAGGCTTTGCCGTTCGTCGACGACCTCTACCGCAAGGCCCGTGTGCTGACCCGAAACGGCGCGGATGCCGAGGATCTGGTGCAGGAGACGATGTTACGGGCCTACTCCGGATTCGCCGGGTTCAGGCAGGGCACCAACATTCGTGCCTGGCTGTACCGGATCCAGACGAACACCTGGATCAACCTGTACCGTGCGAGGATTCGTCGACCCGATGAGTGGCTGACCGACATGATCACCGACGCGCAGATGGATCGGGAGAGGCGGATGCATCAGGGCGGCAACGGTTCTGCCGAATCCGCCGCGCTCGGGTCGCTTCCCGACGACGACGTCGCGGGGGCGATGCGCACGCTCGCCGACGGCCAGCGGATCGCCGTGTACCTCGCCGACGTCGAGGGGTACTCGTACCAGGAGATCGCGGACGTCACCGGAATGCCGCTCGGCACGGTGATGTCACGACTGCACCGCGGACGCCGCGCGTTACGGATTCAGCTTCACGAATTTGCGCGCCGGCGTCGACTCCTGGCCGAACGCGCCGCAACCACCGACGACGAGTGACCGCTCGAGTTCAGGTGTGGTTCCGGAGTTCGCCCACGGTGTTGCGACGCCGGGCCGGTGTCCGTTGACGGAAGGCGCCGTACTATGGGTGATATGTCACCTAAAACCGCAACGCCAGGAACGCCGTCGTGAGCACCGACTACGTGGCGGCCGTCCGCAACGCCTACGCCGTCGCCGAGCGCAAGGACCTCGAGGGCTGGATCTCGTGTTTCACCGCCGCCGGGGCGTTCACCGACAACTCCGTGGGCATCACGTATCGCGGCCGCGACCTCGCCGACCCGGTGCGCAACTACGGCACCGCGTTCTCGAACATGCACCGGGAACTCGGGCGGATCTACACCCAGGACAACGTCGTCATCGTGCAACTGGCCCTGCAGGGCACTCATGACGGCCCACTGCACCTGCCGTTCGGCGTGCTGGAGGCCACCGGCGCTCGCATGGATGCGCCGTGCGCCGACGTCTTCGAACTCGACGAGGACGGCAAGATCATCCGCTTCGACTGCTATCCCGAGGGATCGATCATCTTCGCCCAGCTGGGTGTGCTGACCAATCTGCAAGCGGCATTGGTGAGTTCGGAGCCGTCGGGGGACGGCTCGTCGTGACGGACCACGCATAGCCGCCGATCGACCGCGTCGACACTGTCGACGCGACACGCCCGAGGGCGTGTCGACGAGGGGAGTGTCGGCGCACGCTCACGGCTGACGGTCGTCGGCGCCGCGCGTGAGCAGTCCCCTCGCCAGACGCTCGGCGCGAGCACACGGATCGGCGTCCCACCGGATGGCCATCGCGCTGAGCATGCCGTCGTAGATCAGGGCGAGATCGCCTGCGAGGGAATCGGGTTCGGCGATGCCCGCGGCGGCCACGAGAGTGGTCAGTCGGGCCACCACGCGTTGCTTGTGCTCGGTGGCCACCGCGGCGCCGGGGTGTTCGGGCGGCAACTGGCCGGCGGCGGCGACGTGCGCGCAGCCGCGGGTCAGTCCGCTGCGTCCGGCCCACCGCCGGGTGGCGGTGAAGATCGCCAGGACGCGCTCGACGGGATCGTCGGTCTCGGCGATCGCCGCCTCCCAGGCTGCCCGCCACCGCTCATCCCGATCTGCCAGGTAGGCCGCGACGAGGTCGTCCTTGCCGGAGAAGTTCTTGTAGAGCGAGCCGGTGGCCACGCCCGCCCGTTCGATCACCGCGTCGACGCCGGTGCCCGTGATACCGCGTTCGTAGAACAATTCGTCGGCGGCGTGCAGCAGCCGTGCGCGGGCGGGTTGCCGAGAAGTGGACACCGTGCCATCGTAGACCGAGTGCAACGATCGTTCTATTCAGTCGTCGGCGCCGGTGTCTTCCTGATCGCCTGCTGCTACGGCTTCGCCCGCTTCGGGTACGGCCTGTTCTCGCCCGCGCTCACCGAGGAGTTCTCGCTGACGCCCGGCACGCTGGGTGCGATCGGTGCGGGCAGCTACGTCGGCTACTGCGTCATTACCGTGGCGAGCATGGCGGTGACCGGCCGACTCGGCCCCCGTCGTACCGCGGTGCTTGCCGGGACCATGGCGACCATCGGCATGTCCGCGGTGGCCATGGCACCCTCGGCGGTGCTGCTCGCCGTCGGTGTCGTGGTCGCGGGCAGCAGCACCGGCCTGGCATCCCCGCCACTGGCAGCCGCGGTGACCCGGTGGATCCGCGACGACGTCCGCGACCGGGCGCAGACCATCGTCAACGCCGGCACCGGCGTCGGCGTCATCCTGTCGGTGCCCATCGCGCTGCTGCTGTCGGGTGACTGGAGGCTGGCCTGGGCGACCATGGCGGTGATCGCCGCTGCGGCGACGGTACTGGCCGGATGCGCGATTCCTGCGGGCAGCGAGGGCCCGGGGGTCCTGATACCGCGCAGGCCGTGGCGGCCGGGAACCCCCGGCCTGCTGGTGGGATCGCTGCTCGCCGGCGTCGGCAGCGTCGCGGTGTGGAACTTCGGCCGCGACGTCACCAGCGGCCTCGGCGCGACGACGTCGGCGATCGTCTGGGCGGTGGTGGGTGCGGCCGGCGTGATCGGGGCCTGCAGCGGCGATCTCGCCCGCCGGGTGGGGTTGACGGGCGCCTGGCGCACGGCGGTCGCGGCGATGACCGCCGCCACGCTGGTCTATGCGATCCGACCCGACACCGCAGTGGCCGTCGTCCCGGCAGCGGCCGCCTTCGGTGCCGCGTACATCGCGATCACCGGCGTCGCCCTGCTGTGGGCGACGCGGGTCTACCCCGACGCGGTGGCCTTCGGCGTCGGCGCATCGTTCCTCGCCGTCGCCGTCGGGCAGGCCCTGGGGGCACCCGCGGTGGGGGCGCTGCTGGAGACCACCTCGGTGCCGACGGCGTTCGCCCTCACCGCGGCGACGGGGGCGTGCGCGTTGCTGGTGCGTCCCGGCCGGGTGACCTCGGTGGCGCAGGCAGCAGCTTCAACCCGACCACGGCGGCGATGATCCCGCCGATGCACACCAGCTTGCCCAGCGAGGCCTGCTCGGCGCCGGTCGCCATGGCGTAGGTCGCGGTGAGTGCGGCGCCCAGGCCGGTCCAGCCGGCGTACGCGGTACCCAGCGGTATGCGCGTGGCCGCCCAGCCGAGTCCCGCCATGCTGCAGACCAGCCCGACGAGGAAGACGACCGTCGGTACGGCGCGGGTGAAGCGTTCGGACTCTCCGAGGGCGGTGGCCCAGACGGCCTCGAAGCATGCGCTGACGATCAACACCAGCCAGGCCACGTCAACTCACCACCTTCAAGCCCACGACACTGCCGACCAACAGCAGCAGCATCAGTGTCCGCCCCACCGTGGCGGCCTCCTGCCGGGTCGCGATGGACCACAGCACCGTCAGGGTGGCGCCGATGCCCACCCACACCGCGTACGCGGTGCCGGTGGGGATGTCCTGCATGGCCAGCGCCAGTCCGCCCATGCTCAGCGCGAGCGCGACGACGAACAGCACCGTCGGCCCGACTCGGCGGAAGTCGTGGGATGCGCCGAGCGCGGCCGCCCAGACCGCTTCGAACACCCCGGCGGCGATCAACGTCAACCACGGCACGAGACCCTCCATCACGAGTCAGTCTTGTCCGTGCGGGTACTGCTCCCTCGTCCGCCGGCCCGTTGGCTGGGCCACGTTCCCGACGCTACCCGGCGGCGGTGGGACTGCCGGGAGCGGGTAGTCGGACCCGTAGTCGGACCCGTAGTCGGTCCCGTGGTCGGACCCGTCGTCGGACCCGTGCTCGCGGCGCGGCCGTCCCGGTCACACCGCGCGCCGCAGCATCGCCGGAACGGTGAGGGCCAGGATCTTGAAATCCAGTCCGAGCGACCAATTCTCGATGTAGTAGTTGTCCCACTCGGCGCGATCGGCGATCGATGTCTGGCCACGCAGGCCGTGCACCTGCGCCCAGCCGGTCAATCCTGCCTTCACGCGGCGACGCTCGCCGTACCGCAGCACCTGCGAATCGAACTTCTCGACGAAGTCCGGTCGTTCGGGGCGTGGCCCCACCATGCTCATCTCACCCCGGACGACGTTGAACAACTGTGGCAGTTCGTCGAGCGACGTGGCCCGCAGCACGCGGCCCACCCGCGTCCGCCGGTCGGTACCCTCGACGCCACCCGGGGCGGAGTCCGGATCCAGTGCGAAAGACGGTGCGGCATCGGCCTCGTCGAGCATCCGCATCGAGCGGAACTTGAGGCAGTCGAACGGCTGATCGTCACGGCCCACCCGCCGCTGGCGGTACAGGATGGGTCCCGGCGACGAGAACCGGACGAGGCCGGCGATGAGCACCAACAACGGTGCCAGCAACAGCAGCAGACCACCGGCCACGATGCGGTCGAAGACGTGTTTGACGGTGAACGTCCAGCCCCTCGGATCGGCGCGGCGCATCGCCACCAGCGGTGTGCCGCCCACGTGCTCGATGTGTGCACGCTGCCCGACGGCGTCGAACATGCGGGGCACCACGAAGACTCGCAGGCGACGTTCCTGCGCCACCCGCAGTACCCGGTTGAGCAGGAATTCGTCCTGTGCCCTCGAGAACGCGATGATCACCGCTTGCGCGCCCGTCTGATCGATCACCTCCGAGATGGCCTCCGGCGGCCCGAGCCGGGGGACCGCGGGCACCGGGGCGTCGCCCGATTCGAGCCACATCAGCGGATCGAGCGACAGGAAGCCGACAGGGGTGAGGCCGTACTGGCGCGAGGATTCGAGCCGCCTGCACAGGCGGTAGGCCACCGTACCGTTGCCGACGATGAGGGTCGGCGCCATGGCCAGGCTGCGCGCCAGGAGGCCGCGCACCATCCGCACGGCGGGTAGCAGGATCGCCGCGCACACCCACACCGCGGGCACCGTCTGCTCGGGGTGGTCCACCCGGCCGATGAGCGTGAGCGTGCCGAGCGTGGTCAACGCCGCCAAGGCCACGGAGGTCTCGATGGGAGCGACGTCGTCGACGAACCGGCGTCGGATGGTGGTCCGATAGATAGGGCCGCGCGCGATCAGCGCCACCAGCAAGGGCACGAACAGGACGGCCACCCACGCCCAGTCGGTGGGCGAGCACCGGCTGGAGGTCCACCACTCGCCGAGCGCGACCGCGACGGTCGCAGCCACCGCGTCAGAGGTGATCTTGGCTGCGGTGGTCGCGTGACTGCGACGCAAGCCGGTGCGCGGCGCGAGCGCCTGGCCGCCGTGGGGTCGAAGCCCCACGCCCAGTGCGCTCATCGCGGTCCTCTACCTCGTCGCCGATGGTGGTCGACAAGCAGTATCCGACGTGACCACCGCGCGGGCGCACCCGGTCGGCAAACCGGGCCGCGTGTCGCGCGGCGGTGCCGCCGAGCGAACCTCTCGGGGCGTGCCCGGGCCGGTGAGCGAACCGCCACGGACCTGTCGGGGCGGACCGGGAATGCGCGGTCGGGTGACGGACCGCTCGCCTGCGATAGGGTCTGCCCATGATCCGCAACATGGTGATGGTCGAACTCGTGCCCGATCACGACCCCGAGGAACTGGCCGCCATCCAGGCCGGGTTCCGCGCCATGCAGCTGCAGGGCTGCCTCGCCTACACCCTGGGAACCGACCTCGGTCTGCGCGAAGGAAATTGGAACTTCGGCATCGTCGCGGACTTCGTCGACGCCGACGCCTACCGGGCCTACGACCTCGACGACGAGCACAACGCCCTGCGTACCCGGCTCAAGCCCCTGGTGGCGCAGATCGCCCGCATGCAGTTCGAGGTACCCGACGCCTAGGGTGTCCACCAATCGGGGGACGGCGGAATTCCCCCGGCGCGTCCACCGGTCGGCGGACAGCGGGGCATGACCATCGGAGAGACGCTCGTCTGGAGCGCCGCGGTACCGACCCCGGCACCGACCGAAGGAAGTCCAGATGAACGTCGTCCGCAGAATCGCCGTCCCCTTCGTGTCTCTCGGCATCCTGGCCGGCGCCTCCATGGCATGCGCGGGCATGGCCGACGCCTCGGCCGCCGGGCTGGGCGGCACCGACCCGGTGGGTTCGGGAAACCTCTTCTCGCCCAACACCTATGCCCAGCCAGCTCCGGTCGTCGGACCGGGATGGAACCGCTACTCCCACGGCTCGCCGATCATCGTCGACGTGGGCGGTGACGACTAGATCCCCGCGCCCGGATTGAGGATGCCGTCCGGGTCCAGCGCCGCCTTGATGCGTCGATTCAGTTCCATCGCCTCGGGCCCCAGGTAGCCGGCGAGCCACGGCCGCTTGAGTCGGCCGACGCCGTGCTCGCCGGTGATGGTGCCGCCCAAACCGACTGCGAGGTCCATGATCTCGCCGAAGGCGACGTTGGCCCGTTCGGTCATCTCCGCGTCGGAGGGATCGAACACGATCAGCGGATGGGTGTTGCCGTCACCGGCGTGGGCGATCACCGAGAGCATCAGGTCGTGCTTGGCGCCGATCTCCTCGACGCCCGACACCAACTGCGCGAGCGCCGGCAGCGGCACGCCGACGTCCTCCAGCAGCAGCGCGCCCTTGGCCTCGACGGCGGGGATCGCGAACCGTCGCGCCGCGACGAAGGCCTCGCCCTCCTCCTGGTCGTCGGTCGAGAACACCTCCGTGGCACCGTGTTCGGCGAAGACCTTGGCCATGAACTCGGTGTCGGCCACGCCCGCGGGCCCACGGTCGTCGGACTTGGCGACCATCATCGCCGCCGCCGTCCGGTCCAACCCCATCTTCAGCTTGTCCTCCACCGCGTTGATCGCCACGGCGTCCATGAACTCCAGCATCGACGGCCGGATCTTGCCGGTGATGGTCACCACGGCGTCGGCGGCCGCCGCCACCGAGTCGAACGACGCGACGACGGTGCACCCGTGGAATTGCGGGGGGAGCAGGCGCAACGTCACCTCGGTGACGATTCCGAGCGTGCCCTCGCTGCCCACGAACAGCTTCGTCAGGCTGAGGCCTGCGACGTCCTTGAGGCGGGGGCCGCCGAGTCGCACCGCGGTGCCGTCGGCGAGCACCACCTGCAGACCCAGCACGTAGTCGGTGGTGACCCCGTACTTCACGCAGCACAGGCCGCCGGCGTTGGTGGCGATGTTGCCGCCGATGCTGCAGATCTCGTAGGACGACGGGTCCGGGGGATACCACAGGCCGTGCTCGGCGACCGCCTGCTTCACCTCGGCGTTGAACAGCCCGGGCTGCACCACGGCCGTGCGCGTGACGGTGTCGACGGAGATGTCGCGCATGCGCTCCGTACACAACACGATGCCGCCGTCGAGTGCCGTCGCGCCGCCCGAGAGCCCGGTACCCGCCCCGCGGGGGACCACCGGCACCCGGTGCGCGCTGGCCCAGCGCATCACGGTCTGCACCTCGTCGGTGCGACGCGGCCGCACCACCGCCACCGGGGTGCCCGCCGACGGATCCGCGGCGCGATCCTGGCGATAGGACGCCACGATGTCGGGGTCGGTGACGACGGTACCGTCGGGCAGATCGGCGATCAGGGCGTCCAGCGCGGAATCGATTCGACGGGCGTCCAGTGCGGAGTCCATCCCACGATGGTAGGCCGAGGCGGCTGCGAGGCCGTCGGCATCGGGATTTCGGCTACCCCGCGACGAATTGCCTCGTAGTGGAAATGCGGCGTCGCATCACGGATTACCATGCGGTGGATGGCAGCCCGCTCGTACGGCCAGCACTGCGCCGTCGCGAAGAGCCTCGACGTCGTCGGGGATCGATGGACGCTGCTCATCGTGCGCGAACTGCTCGACGGGGCGCGCCGGTACGGCGATCTGCTGACCGCGCTGGCACCCATCGCCACCGACATGCTGGCCAGTCGGCTGCGCGACCTGGAGGCCGCGGGCCTGGCCGCCAAGCGGGTGGTGCGGTCACCGGCGTCGAGGACCATCTACGAACTGACCGACGACGGCCGGGCGCTGGAGGAGGTCATCAACGCCTACGCCCGGTGGGGCCGCCACCTCATCGAGGCCAGGACGCCCGGGGACCTGGCGCGCCCGCAGTGGCTGGCGCGCGCGGTGCGCGCCTACGTCCGCAGCGACCGGGTGGGGCCTGCGCTGGTGTTGCGGTTCGACACCCCGGAAGGCACCGCTGCCGTGTGCATCGAGGATTCCTCGGTGCGGGCCGTCGGACCGGACGTGCCTGCCGACGTGGTCCTCAGCGGGACGGCCGAAACCCTTGCCGCGGCGCTGAATCCGGAACGGGTCGCCCAGCTCGAGGCGACGGGTCGGCTGCGGGTGGACGGCGATCCCGCCACGGTGCGCCGCATGGCCGAGGTGTTCGTCGCGCCCCGGCCGCGGATGGCGTCAGCCACGGTCGGCGTCGAGTTGGCGTAGCGCGGGCAGGAACACCGCCGTCACGCCCAGGGCCACCATCGGCAGCGCCAGCGCGAGGAACGTGGTGTGCAGCCCCGCCCCGTCGGCGAGGGGGCCGGCCACGATCAGCCCGAGGGGCCCGGCGGCATAGGCCAGCGATCCCATGACGCCCACCACGCGGCCCCGCAGGTGCGGCGGCGCCGTCGTCTGCATGACGTAGTTGTAGATGGGCGCGATGGGGCCGTAGACCAGCCCGACGACGGCCGAGAGCACCAGGATCACCGGCAGCGGCGGCAGGAACGCGATGACCGTCATCACCACCCCCAGGACCAGCACCGCGGTCAGCATCACGACGCGCCGCCGCACGTGCCGCGACAGCGCGGCGTAGCCCAGCGCGCCCACCAACCCGCCGACCGACAGGGCCACCAGCACCCAGCCCAGGGCCTCGGGTTCGTTGCGGTCGGTGAAGTACTTGGGGAACAACACGCTCTCCATCGGCATGTAGAGACCGGTGGCGGTGAGGTCGACGATCGCCAGCGTGCGCAGTACCGGGGTGCGCCATACGAACGCGAGCCCCTCCACGATGCCTGCCCACACCCGCGGCAACTGGTCCCGGTCGGGCGCATCGGCACCGTGCAGCCGCAGCACCGCGACGGCACCGATGGAGAGCGCGAAGGCGCCGGCGGTCACCCACATCGTCTCGATGCCGCCGATGGTCGCGATGAGCAGGCCTCCGACACCGGGGCCGACGATGTAGGCCAGGTTGAACACGGCCTCGTAGTAGCTGTTGGCGCGGTCCAACGTCCATCCGGCCCGCTCGGCGGCCTCGGGCAGCATGGTTTCCCGCGCCGTCATGCCGGCCGGGTCGAAGAACGCGCCGAGGGCGGCCAGGACGGCCAGGACGCCGACGCCGACGGCGTCGGCCCCGAAGCTCAAGGCGATGACCGGCACCGCGGCGACCGAGATCGCCGACAGCGCGTCGGAGAGCATGGAGACCCGGCGCCGGCCCAGGTAGTCGACCGCCGCGCCGGCCAGCACCGTGGCGGCCAGCAGCGGCAGCGTGCCCGCCATGGCGACCAGGGACGCGTCGACCGCAGAACCGTTGCGCTGCAACACCAGCCACGGGAACGCGATGATCGAGATGCCGTTACCCGTGCCCGCGGCCAGCGCCGCGAAGAAGATGAGGTAGAGCGGTCCGGGGGTCTTGGGGGTCTTGGCGGTCATGGGCTATCGGCGGTGAATGTAACAGCGCGCCCCGCTCGACGGCGACGCAATTCTCTCGGCGCCGCCTCCCGGCCGACGGGCCGCGACGGGCGCCGGGCCGGGGGATTCGCCGACTGGCACAGTGGAGCCGTGGACCTACCGCATCCCCGCACCGGGGTCGAGTTCCCGTCGCCGGTGCCGCCCGGCACCGGATGGCCCGGCGACCCGGCGCGGCCCGACACCGCCGTCGCGAAGACCGCGGCCGGCGTGCGGGCTGCCGCGCGGCGCGTCCGCGACGTCGAGGCACTCGACGCGGCGATCAGCGTGTGCCGGGCGTGTCCGCGCCTGGTGCGGTGGCGCGAGGACGTCGCCCTGGCCAAGCGCCGTTCCTTCGCCGGCGAACCCTACTGGGGGAGGCCCATCCCGGGTTTCGGCGCCGAGGCGCCGTCGATGCTGATCCTCGGCTTGGCGCCGGCCGCGCACGGGGCCAACCGCACCGGCCGGGTGTTCACCGGCGACCGCAGCGGCGACGTGCTGTTCGCCGCGCTGCACCGCGCCGGTCTTGCCAGCTCGCCCGACAGCGTCGACGCCGCAGACGGCTTGACGCTCGCCGGCGTGCGCATCGTCGCGGCCGTCAGGTGTGCCCCGCCGGACAATGCGCCGGCGCCGCAGGAGCGGGCGACCTGCGCACCCTGGCTGGCCGCCGAGTGGGAATTGGTGGCGCCCAGCGTCCGCGTCGTCGTCGTGCTCGGCGGGTTCGCGTGGCGCGCCGGGCTGGACCTGCTGCGGGGGGCGGGTGCGCCGGTGCCGGTCCCCGCGCCGAAGTTCGGTCACCTCGCCACCGCGACCATCGGGGCGGTCACCCTGCTGGGGTGCTACCACCCCAGCCAGCAGAACACGTTCACCGGTCGGCTCACCCCGACCATGCTCGACGAGGTGTTCGCCACCGCCAAGGCCCTCGCCGCCGCGTGATTTCGGCGCGCTGACGTTCGGTGGGCGAACGTCAGCGCGCCGAAATCGGAACTAATCGGGCCGACGTGCGCGTTGCACCCAGGATGCGACTCTCGGTACTCGATCTCGTTCCCGTGCGTAGCGACCAGTCCACCTCCGACGCGCTCGCCGCGACCGTCGGCGTCGCCAAGACCGCCGATGACCTGGGCTTCACCCGGTACTGGGTGGCCGAACACCACAACATGCCCGCGGTGGCCGCGACCAGCCCGCCGGTGTTGATCGGCTACCTCGCCGCGCAGACCGCTCGGATCCGGCTCGGCTCCGGCGGCGTCATGCTGCCCAACCACGCGCCGCTGGCCGTCGCCGAACAGTTCGCGCTGCTGGAGGCCGCGGCGCCCGGGCGCATCGACCTGGGCCTCGGCCGGGCACCGGGCACCGACCCGGTGACGTCGCTCATGCTGCGCGGTCCCGCGGGCCGCACCGACGAGGACGTCGAGAAGTTCCCGCAGTACCTCGACGACGTGGCGGCCTTGATGAGCGCCGACGGGGTCTCGGTGTCCATCCAGGGCCGCAACCTGCTGGACCAGAACTACGTGCTGAAGGCCACGCCCGCCGCCGCGACCGAACCACGGCTGTGGCTGCTCGGGTCGTCCACCTATTCCGCGCACCTGGCCGCCGCCAAGGGGTTGCCGTACGTGTTCGCGCATCACTTCGCAGGACGCGGCACCGAAGAGGCCTTGGCGATCTATCGCGAGGAGTTCCGGCCGAGTGATCTGCTCGCCGCGCCCACGACGTTCATGACCGTCAACGCCGTCGTGGCACCGACGCGCCAAGAGGCCGACGAGCTGGCGCTGCCGAACCTGCAGATGATGGCGTGGCTGCGCACGGGAGCGCCGCTGCGGCCCATCGAACTGGTGGAGGACGCGCGGCTGGTGGAGTTGACGCCCCAGCAGCGGGCGGTGATCGAGAGCGGCAGGCATCAGACGGTGATCGGAGATGCCGCGGAGGCCGCCACGCGCGTGCGGGAGATCGCCGACCACTTCGCCGTCGACGAGGTGATGGTCAACCCCGTCGCCTCGGCGTACCGCGGCACCGATCCACGGACCGCGCCCGCCAGGGAACGGACGTTGGAACTTCTCGCCAAGGAGTTGTTCTAGCCGTCGAGCGGGGCGACCGGGTTGAGCGGATCAGGCGCGCGTGCCCCGCTTCGGTTCCAGCGCGATGATCGGGATGGGGCGCGACGTGCGCTGCTGGTAGCCGTCGTAGCGGTGGGAGTTGTTGTCGTTGACCACTTTCCACAACCGGGCGTAGTCCTCGTCGTCGGCGCCGATGACGTGCGCCGTCGCGGCCATGCGGGCAGGCCCCACGTTGATCTCGACGGACGGGTTGGCCTTGAGATTGAAGTACCAGCCGGGCGCCTTGGGGCCACCGCCGTTCGACGCCACGACCAGGTAACGACGACCGTCCCTGGCATAGGTGAGGGTGTTGGTCCTGCGGATGCCGGTCTTGGCGCCCACGGTGTGGAGCAACAGCGACGGGGGCGCGCCCGGGATGCGGTGCCCGATGCGGCCGTCGGTCTTGCGGTAGATCGCGTCGTGGACGCGCAGCAAGGGGATGCCGAGGTAACGCTCCCACAGCGGAATGCTCATGATCCCAGTCTGGCAGCAGCGTCGGACGGGTCAACCGAGGCCTGCGATGCGGGCCACCGTCAATGCCGACGTGACCTGCAGCAGGTCCCTCGGGCGCGTCAACCTCAGCCCGGTGAGCGCCTCGAGGCGGCGCATCCGCTGGGCCACGGTGTTGGGGTGCAGGTGCAGCGCGGCGGCGGCGGCCCTGCGGTCCAGGTCGTGCTCCAGCAGGACGCGCGCGGTGTGCAGCAGCTCGCTGGAGTGATCGCTGTCGTAGTCCAGCGCGGGTCCCAGAACGGTCCTGGCGAAGTCGCGCAACCGTTCTGGATCGTCGAGCTGCAGCAGCAGGTGGTCGATGGCGACGTCCCGCAGGTCGATCACGGCCGTGCCGGAGGTGGCACCCGCGAGGTCCAGTGCGCCGCGCACGGTGCGGAACAGCGCGGGCAGTTCTGCCGCTGCGGCCGCGGGGGCCACACACGCCACCGCGTGCTCCACCTCGCCTGCCGCGGCGAGCGTGGCGACCAGTCGGTGCGCGATCGCCGTGGGCCCGGCGGCGCGCCCCAGCGTCGCGTCGGGGTGCGCGATCAACACCACGTCGCCGCGGTGCACGGCC
>NZ_JBYVYK010000051.1:0-44505 GCF_058148405.1 Mycobacterium sp. DHQP2018-32-09
CGGCATGGGCGGCGGCCAGCAGATCGGCCATGTGCGACAGCCGCGCCGCGCACGCCGCGTTCTCCAACCGCGCGCACGCCCGCAGTCCCGCCGCCGCCGTACGCGCCGCGACGACCTCGGCCACCAACATTTCGAACACATGTTCTACGATACCGGCCCCACCCACCGGCCACCAGCACCATCACCCCCACCTGTGGATGAATCCACCACTGGGGACGAACACCCGAAAACGTCAGCGCGGCATGCTAAAGCGCTACAACCACGTATCCGGCGTGGTAGCCGTCAGGAACGCCTCGAGGTCGTCGCGCCACTGTGCCGGGGTGTTCTTGTCCGGCTCGATGCCGGTGTACTCGCCCCGGTAGAACAGCAGCGGGCGCGGCTTCTCCTTCGGCACCTCCGAGAGCGAGTGCACCGCACCGAACACCACGAAGTGATCGCCGCCGTCGTGCACCGACGCCACCGTGCAGTCGATGTGCGCCAACGTGCCGTCGATGATCGGCGAGCCCAACGGCGAGGGCCGCCAATCGATCCCACCGAACTTGTCCGGCTCCTTCGAACCGAACCGCGCCGACACGTGCTGCTGACGCTCGTGCAGCACGTTCACGCAGAACTGGCCGCTGGCCTCGATCGCCTGCCACGACCGCGACACCTTCGTTGGACAGAACAGCACCAGCGGCGGCTCCAGTGACAAGGCCGCGAACGACTGGCAGGCGAACCCCACCGGCTGGTCCTCGTGCACCGTGGTGATGATGGTGACGCCCGTGCAGAACTGACCGAGCACGTGACGGAAGGTGCGCGGATCGACCTCTGGCGCGCTCACCACGGACTACTTGAAGCCGATGCTGAAGTCATGACCCCACAGGCTCACCGCGGTGCTCTCCCGCGCCACCCAATCGTCGTCGTCGACTTCCAGTCCCTCACACCCGAACTCGATGTCGAAACCACCGGGCGTCTTCATGTAGAACGACAGCATCTTGTCGTTGACGTGACGGCCGAGCGTCGCGGACATCTTCACCTTGCGGCGCAGCGCCCGATCCAGGCATAGACCCACGTCGTCCGCCTCGCCCACCTCGACCATCAGATGCACGATGCCGCTGGGCGTCTCGCCCGGCATGAAGGCCAGACTGTGGTGGCGGGGATTCACCCCGAGGAACCGCAGCCACGCCGGCGACCCGTCGGGGGGCCGGCCCACCAGCTGCGGCGGCAGCTTCATCGAGTCGCGCAGGAAGAAGCCCAGCACGTCCCGGTAGAACCGCAGGGTCTCCGCGTCATCGCGCGTGGTGAGCACCACGTGCCCCAGCCCCTGCTCTTCGGTAACGAAGCGGTGCCCGTAAGGGCTGACGACGCGGCGATGCTCCAGCGCCACCCCGTGGAACACCTCGAGGGTGTTACCCGACGGGTCGTCGAACACGATCATCTCGTCCACGCGGCGGTCGGCGAGCTGGGCGGCGGTGCCCTCCTTGTACGGCGTGCCCTCGACGTCCAGACGCTGCCGAATGTCCTGCAGCGCGGCGGCATTCGCCGTCTCCCAGCCCGATTCCAGCAACCGGTCGTGTTCGCCGGGCACGATGATCAGACGTGCCGGGAACTCGTCCATCCGCAGGTACAGCGCACCCTCGGTGGGGCCCTTGCCCTCCACCATGCCGAGCACCTTGAGCCCGTACTCCCGCCACGCCGCGACATCGGTGGCCTCGATGCGCAGGTAGCCCAGCGACTTGATGGTCACGCGCGGTTCCTTCCCTCCACCAACTACTTGCTCAAGAAGTCGACGGTCAGCTTGTTGAACTCGTCGAACTTCTCCAGCTGCGCCCAATGCCCGCACTGCCCGAAGACGTGCAGTTGCACTCGGGGAATCTGCTTGAGCGCCACCAGGGCACCGTCGAGCGGATTCACCCTGTCCTCACGACCCCAGATCAGCAGCACCGGCTGACGCAGCTTGTACACCTCGCGCCACATCATGCCCAGCTCGAAGTCCGCTCCCGCGAACGACTTGCCCATGGCCTTGGCCGCGGCCAGCGACTCGGGCTTGCTGGCGATGGCGAAGCGCTCGTCGATGAGTTCCTCGGTGATGAGGCTCTGGTCGAACACCATGATGCGCAGGAACTTCTCGATGTTCTGCCGCGTCGGGTCGACGGTGAACTTGCCCAACAGCTTGACGCCCTCGGTGGGGTCGGGCGCGAACAGGTTCACGCTCAACCCGCCCGGGCCCATGAGCACCAGCCGGCCTGCGCGCTTGGGATTGTCCAGCGCGAATCGCACCGCCGTGCCGCCGCCCAGCGAGTTGCCCACCAGGGCGGCCCGCTCGATGCCCAGGTGATCGAACAGGTTCAACAGCGCCGTGGCGCTGTAGCGGTTGTACTGCTCGTGTTCGGTGTGCTTGTCCGACAACCCATATCCGGGCTGATCGACCGCCAGCACGTGGAAGTGCTGGGCCAGGACCGCGATGTTCTTCGAGAAGTTCGACCAGCTGGACGCCCCGGGACCCCCACCGTGCAACAGCACGACGGTTCCCGCGGTATCTCGGTTCCATTCGCCCGCTTCGTGATAGTGCAAGCGCATGTCGTCGCTGACCTGCGCGTACCGCGACGTCGATTCGAAGGTGATCTCCTGCTGCTGGGCAGCTTCCGCGGCGAACGACGTCATCAGACCATCGTGTCCTGTGGCGGCAGACCGAACGCCTCGTTGCCGAAGATCATGTACGCCCGTTCGGGCTCGTTGGCCGCGTGCACCCGGCCGGCGTGGGCGTCGCGCCAAAAGCGTTGCACGGGCTTGTCGATCTCGAGCGCGGTGGCACCGGAGGCCTCGAACAGCAGGTCGATGGACGCGATGGCCCGCGCCGTGGCACGCACCTGGTCGCGGCGGGCGCGGGCGCGCAACTCGAACGGGATCTCCTGGCCCGCCTGCAACAGCGCGTACTCCTCGCCGACGTTGCCGATCAGCTGCCGCCACCCGGCGTCGATGTCACTGGCCGCCTCTGCGATGCGCACCTTGGCGAAGGGATCGTCCTTGGACTTCTCGCCGGCGAAGGCGGCGCGAACGCGCTTGCCCTGGTGCTCGACGTGCGCCTCGTAGGCGCCGTAGGCCATGCCCATGATGGGTGCGGTGATGGTGGTGGGATGCATGGTGCCCCAGGGCATCTTGTACACCGGCGCGGTGTTGTTCTCCAGGCCACCTGCGGTCTTGTCGTTCATCGCCTTGTACGACAGGAAGCGATGCCGCGGTACGAACACGTCCTTGACCACGACGGTGTTGGACCCGGTGGCCTTGAGGCCCACCACGTGCCAGACGTCGTCGATGCGGTACTCGCTGCGGGGGATGAGGAAGCTGCCGAAGTCGACGGGCTTGCCGTCCTTGATGACCGGCCCGCCGAGGAACGCCCACGTGGCGTGACCCGAACCCGACGACCACTGCCACGCACCGCTGACCAGGTAGCCGCCGTCGACGACGACGCCCGCACCCATCGGTGCGTACGAGGACGAGACGCGCACGGAGGGATCGTCACCCCACACCTCGTCCTGGGCGCGCTGGTCGAACAGCGCGAGATGCCAGTTGTGCACGCCGATGATCGAACTGACCCATCCCGTGGAACCGCAGGCGCTGCCGAGTCGACGGACCGCCTCGTAGAACACCGTGGGATCGCACTCCAGCCCGCCCCACTGCGAGGGCTGCAGCAGCTTGAAGAAGCCCACCTCGTCCAGTTCGGCGATGGTCTCGTCGGGGATCTGCCGCAGGTCCTCGGCCGCTTGGGCCCGCTTCGCGATCCGTGGCAACAGGTCGTCGATCCCGCTCAGGACCGATTGCGCATCGCGTTGTTGGATATCGTCGAGGGAAGTCACCGCTCTTGCCTCCATGGGTGTGGGCCGAGAACACCAGCCTGGCTGATTGTCAGATTAGAACACGTTACGATTTGTGTCGAGTACGGCCGTTCGTAAGTCACCTAGACCTGCGGCAGAGCGTTTTTGTAACATGTTCTAGTTCTGGCCCCGCATGGGCTGCACTGGACCCACGAGGGGAGACGGCGTGACGGACGAGCCACTCGGCAGCCACGTGCTGGAGTTGCAGGTGGCCGACGTCGTCGAGGAGACCGCCGATGCGCGTTCCCTGGTGTTCACGGTCCCCGACGGCGCCGAGATCCCGGCCGACCGGCTGCGCTACGCCCCCGGCCAGTTCCTGACCCTGCGGGTACCCAGCGACCGCACCGGCTCGGTGGCGCGCTGCTATTCGCTGTCCAGCTCACCACACACCGACTCCGCGCTCACCGTGACGGTGAAGCGCACCGACGGGGGCTACGCGTCCAACTGGCTCTGCGACAACGCTCGGCCCGGGATGCTGATGCACGTGCTGGCACCGTCGGGCACGTTCGTACCCACGTCGCTGGACACCGATCTGCTGCTGCTCGCCGCGGGCAGCGGCATCACGCCGATGATGGCGATCTGCAAGTCGGCGCTGGCCGAGGGATCCGGCAAGGTGGTGCTGGTCTATGCCAACCGCGACGAGCGCTCGGTGATCTTCGCCGAGGAGCTGCGCAAGCTCGGCCAGGAGCACCCCGACCGGCTGGTCGTCGTGCACTGGCTGGAGACCGTGCAGGGCCTGCCGTCGGCGGCCGCACTGGGCGCCCTCGTCGGCCCGTTCGCCACGCACGACGCCTTCATCTGCGGCCCCGGCCCGTTCATGGCGGCCGCGAAGGAGGCGCTGCGCGCGGCGGGCACCCCCGACCGCTCCGTCCACGTCGAGGTGTTCACCTCACTGGAATCCGACCCCTTCGCCGCCGTCGTGATCGACGAGGACGCCGACGACGACCGCGGCCCCGCGACGGCCGTCGTGGCCCTCGACGGCACCACCCACGAGGTGCGCTGGCCCCGCGGCGCCAAGCTGCTCGACGTGTTGCTGGACAAGGGCCTCGACGCCCCGTTCTCCTGCCGGGAGGGGCACTGCGGCGCGTGCGCGGTGCTGATGAAGAGCGGCGCGGTGGACATGGCGGTCAACGACGTCCTCGAACCCGCCGACCTCGAGGAGGGACTGATCCTGGCCTGCCAGGCCACCCCGACGTCGGATTCGGTGGAAGTGACCTACGACGAATGAGCCGCGGGCTACCGTGCACAGCGTGACGCGATTCGCCGGAGTGCTCGCAACGGCGGCGGCCGCCGGGCTCGTGCTGGCGGCGCTGACGCCGCCCGCGGTGGCGGGCGCCGCCGAGAACAGCGCGACGTCGTCGATTCCCGTCGACCCCGCCACCACCATCGAGATGCACACCACCGCCAACTGCGTGCTGGCCGACAACCAGTGCTACTTCACGACGTCGGCGAACCTGCGCGGCCCGGACGGCCCCATCCCGCTGCCCGGCGACTTCTACGGCCGACAGACCACCACGTTGCGGTCGATGGACCGCAACATGTACTTCGACTCGGACTTCGACGGGCCCAACACCCGAATGTTCAAGTCACTCACCGACAACGAGTTCGCGACGGTGTTCTTCGGCAACGGTCCCGCCGTGCTGCGCGGCAACACCCGCACCGTCGACTGGAGCACCGGCAGGCCCAAGACCGATGCCGACTACATCGTGTGCGCCCACATCCAGGTGGTGTACTCCGGGGTGAACCTCACCACCCCGGACGCCTGCGCGCAGACGCGCTACTAACGCGGCAGCCCCAGCAGACGCTCCCCTGCCACCGTCAGCAGGATCTGTTCGGTGCCACCGGCGATCGACAGGCACCGGGTGTTCAGGAAGTACCGCACGTCGGGTGAGTCGACGATGCCCGCCCCGGGCTGCCAGTCCATGATGGTCTCGGCCAGCGCCTGGCGGTACCGCACGCCGATCAGCTTGCGCACGCTCGACGGGGCGCCGGGATCGTGGCCCTCGAGGGCCATCTTGGCGATCAGTTGATCGAGCAGCGCACCGACCTGCGCGCCGATGATCAACTGGCCCAGGTGATCCGCGGCCGCGGGATCGAGGTCGCCCGAACCGATCACGTCGAGCAGGTGCACCATGCCCTTGTCGAGGGCGCCGCCTGCGGCCATCGCGACCCGCTCGTTGGCCAGCGTGGTGCGCGCCAGGGGCCACCCACCGTCGACGGCGCCCACCACACACTCGTCGGGCACATAGACGTCGTCGAAGAACACCTCGTTGAACAGCGCCTCCCCGGTGATCTCCCGCAGCGGCCGGATGTCGATGCCGGGCGAGCGCATGTCGACCAGGAAGTAGGTGATGCCCTTGTGCTTGGGGGCATCCGGATTGGTGCGCGCCAGGCAGATTCCCCAGTCCGCGCGGTGGGCGTTCGACGTCCACACCTTCTGCCCGGTGAGCAGCCAGCCGGTGTCCTCAGGATGGCGAACTGCCTTGGTGCGCAACGCCGCCAGGTCCGAACCCGCACCGGGCTCGCTGAACAGCTGGCACCAGTAGACGCTGCCGTCCAGCGTGCCGGGGATGAACTTCTCGATCTGCTCGGGCGTCCCGTGCCCCAGGATGGTGGGCGCCGCCCACCATCCGATGGAAATGTCCGGCCGCACGACGCCCGCCGCCTCGAGTTCCTGGTCGATGACCAACTGTTCGGCCGCCGACGCGCCCCGCCCGTAGGGCCGCGGCCAGTGCGGGGCCATCAGGCCGGACTCGGCCAGCGCGACCTGCCGCTTCTCCTCCGGCAGCGCGGCGACGTCGGCGACCAGGCCGGCGATCTCGGCGCGCACACCCTCGGCGTCGGTGACGTCGACGTGCAGGTGCCGCCGCACCCCGGCCCGCGTCAGCTCCACGCACCGGCGCAGCCAGCGCGACCGGCCGCCGAGGAACTGCCCCAGCGCGTACGCGCGGCGCAGGTAGAGGTGCGCGTCGTGTTCCCACGTGATGCCGATGCCGCCCAGGACCTGGATGCAGTCGCGGGCGTTGAGCTTGGCCGCGTCGATGCCGACGGCGGCCGAGAGCGCCGCCGCGAGCGACAGCTGCGACCCGTCCGGGTCGTCGATGGCCTCGGCGGCATCGGCGGCGGCGACGTCGACCTGCGAGGACCGCAGCAGCATCTCGGCGCACATGTGCTTGACGGCCTGAAAGCTGCCGATGGGCTTGCCGAACTGCTCGCGCACCTTGGCGTACTCGGTCGCGGTGCGCAGCGTCCAGCGCGCCAGCCCGGCTGCCTCGGCGGACAGCATCGCCGCGGTGAGTTCGGTGACGCGGGCGCCGTCGAGGCGGGTGGCCGGGGCGGCCGTCAACTCCACCCGCGCCAGAGGTCGCGAGAAGTCGGTGGCGGGCAGCGGTTCGACGGTGACGCCGGTCGCCGTCCCGTCGACCAGCACCCAGTCCTCGCCGGCGGGCAGCAGCAGCACGCCCCCGGGTTCGGCGCCCAGCACGTAGTCCGCACTGCCGGTCGCGGTGGACCCGTCGACGGCGATGTCGGCAGTCAGCGCCACCCCCGCGGTGCGCCGGCCGGCCACCAGCTCGTCGAGCAGGGCACGGTCGGTGACCAGCAGCGTGGCCAGGGCGGTGGTGGCGACGGGTCCGGGCACCAGCGCGGCCGCCGCCTCGTCGACCATGGCGCACAGCGTCTGCACGCCCGCACCGGCACCGCCGAGCGCTTCCGGCACGGCGACGCCGAAGATTCCCAACTCGGCCAGGGCCCGGTAGGGCGCGCGCCAGGCGTCGGGGTCGCCGAGCTCGACCGCACGCACCGCCGCGATGGCACCCGCACCGGCCGCCCAGTCGGCCACCAGCCCCCGCGCGGCAAACTGTTCCTCGGTGCCGGGAGCGGATCCGACGGGAGCGGACAGAGCCATCTCGGGCCTCCTTGCCTAGGGCGAGAAGGCGATGCTTCTCACTAGAACGTGTTCTAATGGTGACAGCGTTCGGCCGTCAAGTCGACGGTCGTCGTCGCAGGACACGTGGGTGCCCGCGGGTACGGAGGTGGGAAATCAGCGATCGGAATGTGTACCGTTTCTCCCCTACCGCGCAATACGAAGGAGTGCCCGCCGCATGCCTGCAGTCTCGGGGCCAGCACACACCAACCCGGGTTCCGGCGCTGAATCTGCGACCGGCCCCAGGCACGTCATGAACGTGTCCGTCCTCTCCGAGTCGGAGCTGGGCTCCGAGGCACAACGCGAACGCCGCAAGCGCATCCTCGACGCCACGCTCGCCATCGCCTCCAAGGGCGGCTACGAGGCCGTGCAGATGCGGGCCGTCGCCGAGCGTGCCGACGTCGCGGTGGGCACGCTCTACCGCTACTTCCCGTCGAAGGTGCACCTGTTGGTGTCGGCGCTGGGGCGCGAATTCGAGCGCATCGACGCCAAGACCGACCGGGCGTCGCTGACCGGCGGCACGCCGTACCAGCGGCTGAACATCATGGTGGGCAAGCTCAACCGCTCGATGCAGCGCAACCCGTTGCTCACCGAGGCCATGACACGCGCCTTCGTGTTCGCCGACGCCTCCGCAGCCGGTGAGGTCGATCACGTCGGCAAGGTGATGGACTCGATGTTCGCGCGCGCGATGAGCGACGGCGAACCCACCGAGGACCAGTACCACATCGCGCGCGTCATCTCCGACGTCTGGCTGTCGAACCTGCTGGCCTGGCTGACCAGACGCGCGTCGGCCACCGACGTCAGCAAACGCCTCGACCTGGCCGTCCGATTGCTGATCGGCGACGGCGAGCACCCGAAGATCTGACTCGCGGACCCGCCGGGAAGGATGGGCTGCGTGCTCCCGGTTGACCTGGTCCGCGCCCTCGACCACCTGGCCGCCACGCCGCGCCTGCTCGTCGTCTCCGACTTCGACGGCACGCTGGCACCCATCGTGTCCGACCCGACGACCGCGCGCGCCCTACCCGCCGCGGCGGCGGCCCTGACCGGGCTGGCCGAGCTACCCGACACCACCGCCGCCGTGGTGTCCGGCCGTGCGCTGGCCGTGCTGCGCGAACTGACGGGCCTACCGCCGACGGTGCACCTGGTAGGGAGTCACGGGGCCGAGTACGACACCGGATTCGGCATAGACGTCGACACCGAACTGCTGGACCGCATCGTCGCCGACCTCAGGGCGATCGCGGACGGTCGGCCCGGCGTCGCCGTCGAAACCAAGCCGGCGAGCGCTGCCCTGCACGTACGCAACGCCGGCCCCGACGACGCCGCCGCGGCCATGGCGGCAGCGCACGCCGCGCTGCCCGGCTGGCACGGCGCTCACCCCACCGAGGGCAAGGCGGTACTGGAGATCGCCGTCATCGACACCGACAAGGGCGCGGCGGTCGACCTGCTGCGTACGCAGACGTCGGCGACGGCGGTGCTGTTCCTCGGCGACGACGTCACCGATGAGAAGGCGTTCCGCCGCATGCGCGACGGCGACGTCGGGGTCAAGGTCGGCGACGGCGAGTCCCTGGCACGGTGGCGCGTCGATTCGCCAGCGGACGTCGCCGCGGCCCTGCTGCACCTGCGCGACGCGCGGCGCGGTTAACCCAGCAGCCAGTCGTTGGGGCTGAACAACTCGCAGTGCAGGCGGTCGGCGGGAACCCCCGACGCGACCAGCTGATCGCGCACGGCATGCACGAAACCCGGATTGCCGCACAGGTATACGCGAGCATCGGCGGGCACGTCGGGAATCACCATCCGGCCGGCGTGCACGTCGACCGCCATGGGCGTACCCGCGTCTTCGTACCAGACGTCGAGCGTGCCGTTGGGCAGCTGGTCGACCAACTCGCGCTGCCGATCGCGCAGCGGGTGTTCGGAGGCACTGCGGTCGGCGTGCCATGCCAGTACCCGCGCCTGCGGCGACGTCGCCACGAGGTACTCCAGCAACCCGATCATCGGGGTGATGCCGATGCCCGCCGAGATCAGCACCGTCGGCGCGGCGGTGGGGGTGGGCAGGTCGCCGAACGGCAGCGTGACGTCGAGCAGGTCACCCACGCGCACGGTGTCTCGAATGTGGGTGGACACCTCGCCGGCGGGCCCGGCCGCGGCGTCGACGGGCTTCACGGCGAAGGTCAGCGTCGGCGACCCCGGAGCGTTGACCAGGCTGTACTGACGGAGCTGACGCGCCCCGTCGGGCAGTACGACACCTACCGAGACATATTGTCCGGCAACGAAGCTCGGATGTTCATCGGTCGCCAGGCGGACCGTCAGCAGCACCGCTCCCGACGGATCGTCGACCCGATCGACCACCGTCGCCCGGCGATACACGTCGCCGGGCGCCACCCCGGCATCGGCGTAGAGCCGGCGCTCCATCGCGATCAGGGTGTCGGCCATGATCCAGTACACGCGGTCCCACGCCGCGGCGACCGGCGCGGTGACGGTGTCGGCACCCAGCACCTCGACGATCGCGGCGAACAGGTTGTCGTGCACCACGGGATACTGGTCCGCCGTGATCCCCAGGGAGGCGTGCTTGTGGCCGATGCGCGACAGCAGGTCCGTCGGGTGCGGCAGGTCGGGGTCGACCAGGTGCGCCGCGAACGTCGCGATCGACGCGGCCAACGCCCGCTGCTGCGCGCCCTGCGCCTGATTGCCGCGGTTGAACAGATTGCGCAGCAGCCCGGGATGATTGGCGAACAGCCGCTGATAGAAGTTCGACGTGATCTCGTCGACGTGTGCACCCACCAGCGGCAGCGTTGCCCGAATCACCTCGGCGTGCTGCGGTTCCAATTCCTCGCGGACGGTCGGATCGACGGACGGGGCTGGATGGTCGGAGACTGCGGTCATCGGTGCTTCCCTTCGGTGGAGGTGGAGATTCGGAGGATCACGGGAAGGCTTGGGCTTCCCGCGAGGTCGGTGACGGTGTAGCGGTCGAGTTCGCGGTAGAACGCGTCCTTGGCCTCGGCCAGGGCGCGCCGCAACCGGCACGCCGCGATGAGCGGGCACGGGTTCTCGCCGTCGCATTCGACGACCTCGCGGTCGCCCTCGAGTTGGCGCACCAGCCAGCCGATCGAGGCCCGGCGGCCGGCGTCGGTCAACTCCAGACCGCCGAGCCGGCCGCGGTGGGCGGTGACCATGTCCAGCTCGACGAGTCGCGAGACCGCCTTGGCGATGTGATGTTCCGACGCTGCGGCACCTGCGGCGATGGTCTTGCTGGTGACCCGGCGATCGGCGTGCTCACCGGCCGCGAGGAGCATCATCGCCCGCAACCCCAGGTCGGTGAACCGCGTCAACTGCATGCCTACAGACGCTATTAATTCCGCACCGAAGATGCGAGTTTTCTGCGTGTGTGGTCAAACACCACGTCAGACGCGGTTTTTTGACCTGCGAGAACTGGTCAGCCGGGCGGACCGGACGTGCGCCCGCGGATCAACTCGGTGTCGAGCACCTCCACCACGGGCAACCCCGACCGCGGCGGTTCGTGCAACAACCGGCCCGCCCGCCTACCCTTCTCGACGCTGGGCTGGCGCACCGTCGTCAGGCCCCGCGCCACCGCGTCGGGAACCCCGTCGAAACCGGTCACCGTCATGTCACCCGGAACGTAGATGCCGCGGGCCCGCAGGTGGTCCATCGCCGAGAGCGCCAGCACGTCGGCGGTGCACATCAGCGCGGTGATCCGCGGATTGGCCTCCAGGGCCAGCTCGGCGGCGAAGCCACCCGAGGTGGGCCGATGCTCGTAGCTCTCGACGATGGTGACACCGTCGGGATCCCGCCCGGCGGCCGCCATCGCGTCGCGCACACCCTGGACGCGATCGCCCTGAACGCCGAAGTGCGGCATGGCGATCCGTGCGGGAGCTGCCACCGCCGCCGGTGCCGCGCCGGCGGGCCACGATCGGTCGAGGCGCATGGTGAGCAGCCCGATCTCCTTGTGGCCCAACCCGATCACGTACTCGGCCACCCTGCGCATCGCGGCCCGGTCGTCGATGCCGACGTACGACGCGCCGGGGACGTCCTTGGGTTGATCGACGACCACCAGGGGCAGCGCGCGCTCCTGCACCACCTCCAGATAGGGGTCGTCGTCGGAGGCCGAGTAGACGACGAAGCCGTCGACGCCCGCGGCCAGCACGGCGGCGACCCCGTCGGCGACACTGCGATTGGGCCCGATGGCCACCAACAGCAGGCCCTGGCCCGCCGCCTCGCATGACTCGGCCAGTCCGGCAACGAAGTCGAGGGCGGCGGGATCACGGAACGAGTAGTTCAGCGGCTCGGTGATCATCAAGCCGACCGCACCGGCCCGCCGCGTCCGCAGCGACCGCGCGACGGGATCGGGCCCGGGATACCCCATCTCCTTGGCCGCCGCGAGCACGCGCTCACGCAGATCCGCCGACAGTTGGTCGGGCCGGTTGTAGGCATTCGAGATGGTGGTGCGGGACACCTTGAGTTCGGCGGCCAGGGAGGCCAGCGTCGCCCGTCTCTTGGGCGCAGGACCTCGAGCCATGCTCGGTGAGACTAGCGGGTTCGTCCAGGGCTCGTCACCGCGAGGTTCGCTACCGAACCACCTGCCTCGGTTCGCCGACCACGCCGACCCCTCATGCGTCGTCGTCGGACGAACCTCGTGCCCGCCCCGTCGTCCCCCTGTCGACGAAACCGACCCGCTGCCTGCGATGACGACCCTGAACGTCCGCCGTGTAGATATTGACAGCCCCGCTGGGGAGATGAATCGGGGAAAACCCTATGTTTGCGGTAGGGGTCCACGTCCCGACCCGGGGATGGCGTCCTCAGGCGTCGGTGAGGGTGCCGCCGTGTGTCGTGGGCGTGACGGCGCGGCGTTCGCGGCGTGACGCCAGCCACACGGCCAGCCACACCAGGGTGACCAAGCTGGTGATGACGAAACTGGGCGGCACGTTGAACATGGCCGACACCGCGAGCCCCAGCCACACGGCAAGCACGGCCAGCCCCGTGGCGAGCGCGATCGCGACACCCGGGCGCGCCGACAGCATGATCGCCGTCGCGGCGGGTGTGACGACGAGCGCGAACAGCAGCAGGGTGCCGACGGCCTGGACGGCCATGGTCACCGCCAGCCCCAGCAAGGTCATGAACACCACCGAGAGCACCCGCACCGGAACCCCCCTGGCCTCGGCGACCTGCGGGTTGACCGAGGCAAACAGCAACGGTCGATAGACGACGGCCATCGCCACGATGATCACGGCGACCCCGATGCCGAACGTGACCAGTTGGTCGTCGGTGATGGCCAGCAGGTTTCCGAACAGCACGTTGGTCACCGTGCTGTTGCTACGGGTCGCCTGCGAGCTGAAGAACAAGCCCAACCCGGTGGCCGCCGCGAGCACCGTGCCGGTGGCCACCTCGCGCTCGTCGGCGCGTTTGCCCAGGGCTCCGATCACCAGCGCGCCACCCACGCAGAACACCGTGAGCCCCGCCGTCACCGGCAGCCCCAGCAGGACCGCGCCGGTGGCACCGGGGAAGCCGATGTGCGCCAGCGCATGCGCGGCGAACGCGCTGTTGCGCACGACGATGAAGAAGCCGATGAGCCCGGCCGCGAGCGCCACCAGGGTGCCGCCGACGAGGGCGTTGCGCATGAAGTCCGACGCCAGGATCTGCGGCCAGTTGTCCTGATATCCCAGGGCCAGGATCGACGCGCTCACCACACGCTCCGCATGTACAGCTCGCCCTGCGGGGTGTGCACGACCTGGACGGACGTGCCGTAGAGGTGGGTCAGCAGCTCGTCGTTCACGACCTCGTCCATGGTGTCGAAGTGCGGGTGGCCATCCAGCAGGTAGATGGCTCCGTCGAGGATGCTCAGCAGCGGGTTGAGGTCGTGGGCGACCACCAGGATGGTCACGTCGAACTCGGACCTGATCTTGGCCAGCAGCCGCACGATGCCGCGTTGATTGCGGACGTCCAGCGACGTCAACGGTTCGTCGAGGACCAGCAGTTCGGGCCGCGACACCAGGGCCTCGGCGATCGCGATGCGCTGGCGCTGCCCGCCGGACAGCTGGGACAGCCTGCGGCAGGCGAAGTCCTGGGCGTCGACGGCGGTCAGCATCTCGTCGACACGGGCGCGCTGTTCGGCACTGGCCCGGCCGAAACCCCAGCGCCGTCCGGTGAGCCCGAGCATCACGGCATCGCGGGCCCGGATGGCCGTGCCCGCCGCAGCGGCGTAGTTCTGCGGGACATATCCGATGAGGCCGGTGGCCTCACCGGGGCGCCTGCCGAGCACCCGGATCTCCCCGGAGCTGATCGCGACCATGCCCAGCACGGCGTGCAGGAGCGTGGTCTTGCCCGAACCCGACGACCCGATGACGGCGTACGTGCCGCCGGCGGGCACCTCGAACGTGCCCTCCGACCAGATCAGGGTGCCGCCACGGACGACGCTGACGTCGTCGAACTTCAGCGCCGGCGGACCGGACGGGACGGGACGGTCAGGCCGGGACACCGAGGGCCTTGGCCAGCGAGGTGAGTTGGTCCACCTGCCAAGCCTCGAACGTTTTCGCGCCGGGCGCCACCGTTTCGGTGACGTCGACGACCGGGATGCCCGCCGACTCGGCCGCCGTGCGGATCTGCTGGGGCACCGAACCCTCGGTCTGGGTGTTGTAGATCAGCACGTCGACGCCCTTGTCGCGCAGCAGCGTCAGGAACGCGTCCAGGTCTGCCGGCGACGGATCGGTTTCGTTGGCCGAGGCCGTCTGGTAGCCCGCGGGCGTCTTGTTCTGCAGGCCGACGGCGGCCGCCATGTCGTCGAAGACGCTCTCGGTGGCGGCGTAGGTCTTGCCCGCGGCGCCGGACTTGATGGCGGCGATGGCGTCGTCGTAGGGCTTGAGGTCGGTGCCGAACTCGGCACGGCGCTCGGTGAAGTACGACGACGCGTCGGGCGCCAGCTTGGTCAGCTGGGCGGTGACCGCGTCGGCGACGGCCTTGACGGTGGCGGGGCTGTACCAGACGTGCGGGTTGGCACCCCCGTGATCGTGGCCATCGTGATCGTGGCCATCGTGATCGTGGCCATCGTGATCGTCGTGGCCTGCGGCGTCGTGGTCGGGCGCCTCGCCGCCGGCGCTCTCGCCCACGCCCAGCAGCACCGCGTCCACCACGGGAGCGTTGGGGGCCGAACCGGCCGCCAGCTTGTTGGCCCATTCGTCGTAGTGGCCGCCGTTGACCACGACGAGCTGGGCGCCCTGGAACTTCGCGGCGTCGGCGGGCGACGGCTCGTAGTCGTGGGGGTCGACCGACGAGCTGGCCAGCAGCGTGGTGACGTTGGCGCAGGCGCCCCCGAGCTCGGAGACGATGTCACCCCACTGGTCCACGCTGACGACGACGTCCACCGGCTTCGTGGGGCACGCGGGGGCATCCGAGGCGACCGTGGTCGAGCCGGACTCGGTGCCGCCGCCCGAGCAGGCGGTCAACAGCAGTGGTGCGGCGAGCAGTGCGGCGGCGAGCCGGGCGGGCACCGAGGATGCGGAGGACGTGGCGGACATGGCGATAACGATAACCGTTTGCATTAGATCCGAGCCACCCGGGGTCTACTTTAATGAAAATGATTACCATTAAGGCATGACCCTCCGCCCCGTTCCCGTCACCGTCCTGTCCGGCTTCCTCGGAGCAGGCAAGACCACCCTGCTCAACCACGTCCTGGCCAACCGCGACGGCCGTCGCGTCGCGGTCATCGTCAACGACATGAGCGAGATCAACATCGACGCCGCGCTGCTCGCCGGCCAGGGTCACCTCGACCGCACCGAGGAGAAGTTCGTCGAACTCACCAACGGCTGCATCTGCTGCACCCTGCGCGAAGACCTGGTCGAGAGCGTCGGCGCACTCGCCCGCGAAGGCCGATTCGACCACGTGCTCGTCGAATCCACCGGCATCTCCGAACCGATGCCCGTGGCCGCCACGTTCGAGTGGGAGTTCGACGACGGGTTCCGCCTCGCCGACCTCGCTCGGCTGGACACGATGGTCACCGTCGTCGACGCATCGACGTTCATGACCGAACTCGCCAGGGGCGAGGCGCTGGCCGACCGCGACCTGGCCGCAGGCGAGGGCGACGGTCGCAGCATCGCCGACCTCCTGGTGGATCAGGTGGAGTTCGCCGACGTCCTGCTCCTCAACAAGACCGACCTGGTGAGTGACGCCCTGCTCGGCACCGTCGAGACCACGATCCGTCGACTCAACCCGACCGCCAAGGTGCTGCGCACCGACCACGGCGTCGTCGACGTCGGCGACATCCTCGACACCGGCCTGTTCAACCCCCTCGCAGCCGCCGAACTGCCCGGCTGGGACGAGGAGATCGCGAACGGTCACACCCCGGAGACCGAGGAGTACGGCATCTCCTCGACGGTGTTCCGCTCCGATCGCCCCTTCCACCCGCAGCGGCTCGCCGAAGCCCTCGACGGCATGCGAGGAATCCTGCGCAGCAAGGGGTTCTGCTGGATCGCCAGCCGCCCGACGATCGCGGCGATCTGGTCGCAGGCCGGACCCAACCTGGTAATCGAACCGGCGCAGTACTGGTCGGGCACCGAGATCGCACCCGGTCAGGAACTGGTGTTCATCGGCATCCGCCTCGACCGCGCCGACGTGCACCGCAGGCTGAGGTGGGCCACCCTCGACGACGCGGAACTGGCTGCCGGGCAACGGGCCTGGCTCTCCTACCCCGATCCGCTACCCACCTGGCAGGTGCACGAACACGCGCACTCAGCTGCCCGCTGACTCCGTCCCGTACCGGATGAGCCGGGAACTGTTGCCCACCACCGCGACCGACGACGCGTTGTGCAGCACGGCCGCCAGCACCGGGGACAGCGCGCCGCCGGCACCCAGAAGCAGCCCGAACGCGTTCACCGCGATGGACATCGCGTAGTTCTGCCGGATGACGTCGACCGCGCGTCCGCCGAGGTCGCGGACGTCGAGCAGCTTGCGCAGGTCGTCGCCTGCCAGCGCGACGTCGGCGGTCTCGACGGCGACGTCGGTGCCACCCAAACCCATGGCGATGCCGATGTCGGCAGCCGCCAACGCCGGGGCATCGTTGATGCCGTCCCCCACCATGGCCACCACGTGACCCGCATCGCGGAGTTGCCGAACCACCTCGAGCTTCTCCTCGGGCAGCACCTCGGCGCGCCACTCCGTGATCCCCAGGCTCGCGGCGACGGCGCGCGCCGTCTGCGGATGATCGCCGGTGAGCATCACGATGCGGGTCACGCCCGCACTGCGCAGTCGGCGCAGCACGGGCTCGGCTTCCAGACGCACCTCGTCGCGCAGGCTGATCAGCCCCACCAGCACGCCGTCCACCGCCAGCAACAGCGGGGTTTCCGCCTCGCCGCGCAGTCGGGCCACCCACCCGTCGGCGTCCGAGCCGACGTGCACGTGTTCCTGCGTCAACAGCGCCGGACTGCCCAGCAGCAGCACCTGCCCGTCGGCGCGGGTCCGCATGCCGAGACCCACCAGCACCTCGCACTCCTCGTGGGGTGGGATGGCGATGTGCCGTTCCGTCGTCGAGCGAATCACGGCCTCCGCCAGTGGATGTCGCGAGTGGATCTCCGAGCTGGCGGCGTAGGCCAGCACGCGTTCCGGCGGCCAGTCGTCCTGGAAGCTCACCACGTTCGTGACCACCGGCCTACCGCGCGTCAGCGTGCCCGTCTTGTCGAACACCACCGCGTCGATCCGGCCGGCCTGCTCGAGGTGCGCACCGCCCTTGATGAGGATGCCCCGCCGCGCCCCGTTGCCGATCGCCGCGCTGATGGCCGTCGGCGTGGACAGGCCGACCGCACATGGGCACGCGACCAACAGCATGGTCATGGCGCGCCGCACGTCGCCGGTGAGCACCAGCGTCGCGGCGGACACCACGAACGACAGCGGGACGAATCGGCGCGAGAAGTTCTCGCCGACGGTCTGGATGGGCGCGCGGTCGTGCTGCGCCTCCTCCACGCGCGCGATGATCCGACCGATCGCAGTGTCGGCGCCGACGGCCGCAGCTGCCACCACCAGCCGACCACGGATCACGATGGACCCGGCGTGCACCCAGCCGCCGGTCTCGATGCGCACGGGCAGCGTCTCGCCGGTGATGGCCGACTGGTCGAGGATCGCCTCACCGTCGACGACGGTGCCGTCGACCGGGACCGCGACCTGCTCGTGCACCACCACGTGGTCCCCGACGCGTACCGCGTCCAGCGCCACCTGCACCTCGGTGCCGTCGGCAAGGACCGTCCACGCCGAATCCTGGTTACCACGAAGCAGATTGGCGATGGCGCGGCGCGTGCGGCGCAGTGTGAGGTCTTGCAGGTACTCCCCGATGTTGAGCAACCACAGCACCGTCAACGCCACGACGTTCTCGCGCAGCACCAGGCTGGCGACGGTCGCGGCGGACACCAGCAGGTCGGTGCCCGCCGACCGGCCACCACGCAACGACCGCAACGCGCCCCGCAAGAACGGGTATCCGGTGACGATCGTGGCGCCGGTGGCGAACGTCCGGGCCGCGGATCCCAAGAGTGGCGCCCTCCGCAGGCCGTAGCGTCGAAACCCCAACAGCGTCAGCGCGAACCCGCCGAGCGCGATGCGCAGCACGTCGGCATTGCGGACGTCGGCCGAACGCGGCACCAGGGAGGTGCCGGCAGGTGCGGCGTGCCGCGCCGCCGCGATGGCCGCCAGCAGGTCGGCGCTCGCGCACCGCAGCGGCGAGTACCACACCACCACCGAGCCGGTGCGCGGGTAGGCGTGCACCGTGCGCACCCCGGCCACGTGGTCCACCGCATCCTCCACGGCCACGGCGCGCGGCGTGTCCGAGCGCAACCACGGGACGTGGACGCGGATGCGGCCACCCGCGTCGGACAGGACGGTCAGCTCCTGCGCCATGTCGTCAGTGCTCGTGCTGGTGCTCGCCGCCCGCCGTCACCGGCGGAGTCGCCTCCTCGCCGATGCGCTCCTTGGCCTCTGCGACGACGTCGGCCACGCGCAGCCGCGCCGACTCGGCACCCTCCTCCGCCTTGCGGACGCCCCTGAGCGCGACGGCGGTGGTGGCGACGGCCGCCTCGTGCAGCGGCGCCTTGGCCGCGACCTTGCGGACGGTCTCGTATGCGGCCACGCCCACCAGGCCCGTCATCACCGTGCCCGCGGCCTTCGCCAACACACCCGACAGCATCATCCGTTCTCCCTCGACTGGTCGTACCGGCTCGCGCCGCATTTGCGACAACGATAACCATTTCCACCAGATTGCGGGCAGTCAGTCTCCCGTCGCCACCCCACGCCCCGGTTCCGCGCACCACTGTGACCACGACCCCGGGAACAACGCCACCGGCTCGCCCACCACGGCCGACGCCGCGACCAGCACCGCCGCCGTGACGCCGCTGCCGCAGTAGGCACCCGTCGCAGCACCCAGCGCGCTCCGCAACCGGGCGTCGTCGGCGAAGGTCCCGTCGGCGGTCAACACCGAGGTACTGGGCACGTTCACCGCCCCGGGAACGTGCCCGGCCACCGGATCGACGGGCTCGACGTCACCACGGAACCTCTCCGGCGCGCGGGCGTCCACCAACCCCGCGCCCACCGACGCGGCCTCCTCGGCGGTCAACGTGGGCAGCGCCCCGGCGTACAGGTCGTCGTGGGCCACCTCGACGTCCCCGGGCACGACGTCCGCCGCGCCGGTCTCCAGGGCGCCGCCGCGACCCACCCAGGCCCCCAGCCCGCCGTCCAGAATCCGTACGTCGGGGATGCCCGCCGCCGTCAACACCCACCACGCGCGCGCCGAACCCGCCCGGTTCCAGTCGTCGTAGACCACGACCGGCACCCCCGTGCGTACGCCGACCCGCCGCGCCGCGTCCCGAACGCGCGCCCCCGAGGGCAGGGGGTGCCTGCCGCGGCCGGCCACGTCGTGGTCGGACAGGTCGTCCTCGAGTGACAGGTACGCCGCGCCGGGCACGTGACCGGCCTCGTACGCGGGCCGGCCGTCGGGCACCCCGAGTTGCCAGCGCACGTCGACGAGGGTGACCGGCCGACCCGCGTCGAGGTCGGCCGCGAGATCGGCGGCGCTGATCAGGACACCGGAGCGAGTTCCGTTCATGCCTCGATGCTGCCACCCACGACGCGCCCGTAGGCTGACCGTCGTGGCCATCGACCTCAACGCCGACCTGGGCGAGGGTTTCGGCGCCTGGCGACTCGGCGACGACGAGGCCATGTTGGCACTGGTGAGCAGCGCCAACATCGCCTGCGGCTTCCACGCCGGGGACCCCAGCGGGCTGCTGCACACCTGCCGCGAGGCCGCCCGACGTGGCGTGCGCATCGGCGCCCAGGTCGGCTATCGCGACCTGGCGGGGTTCGGCCGCCGGTACATCGACGTGGATCACGACGACCTGGTGGCCGACGTCATCTACCAGATCGGCGCCCTGCAGGCCCTGGCGCGCGCCGCGGGCTCGACCGTCGCCTACGTCAAACCCCATGGCGCGCTGTACAACACCATCGTCACCGATGCCGGGCAGGCCGAGGCGGTCGCCACCGCCGTCGCCACGGTGGACCCCGGGCTACCCGTGCTGGGCCTGGCCGGATCTCGATTCTTCTCCGCCGCAACACGATTGGGCTTGCGCACGGTGGCCGAGGCATTCGCCGACCGAGCATATCGGCCCGACGGCACGCTGGTCCCCCGTCGTGAACCCGGCGCGGTGCTCGACGATCCAGGGCACGTCGCCGAACGCGTCGCCGCGATGGTGCGGCACGGCCGCGTCACGGCGGCCGACGGCAGCGAGGTCGCCATCACCGTCGAATCGGTGTGCGTCCACGGCGATTCGCCCCACGCCGTGCGCATCGCCGGCGCGGTCCGCGACCGGCTGCTCGCCGACGGCGTCGAGCTGGCGGCCTTCACCTGATGCGACTCAAGCCCGGGAGACCAGACCTGCGCGCCTACGCGGCGCACGTCGACGTACCCGTCGCCGCGCCCGACGCCCCCGTGACCGTCACCTGGGCCGGCGTCACCACCCTGCTCGTCGACGACGGCGACGGCGCACTGCTGACGGACGGGTTCTTCTCCCGCCCGGGACTGCTGGCCGTCGGGACTCGGCGACTGCGGCCCTCGCTGCCCCGCATCGACGGCAGCCTCGCCCGGTTGCGCGTCGATCGACTGGCCGCGGTGCTGCCCGTCCACTCGCACTTCGACCACGCCATGGACAGCGCCGTGGTGGCCCAGCGCACCGGCGCCCGCCTCGTCGGCGGTCGGTCGACCGCCAACGTCGGCCTCGGCGGGGGTATGCCCGCCGACCGCATCGTCGTCGTCGAACCGGCGGTGCCCGTGGACCTCGGCGCCTTCGAGGCCACGCTGATCACCGGTGCGCACTGCCCGCCCGATCGCTTCCCCGGCGAGATCGAGACCCCCGTGGTCCCTCCGGCCAGGGCGTCGGCGTACCGCTGCGGCGAGGCCTGGTCGCTGGTGCTGCATCACCGTCCCAGCGGGCGGCGGCTGCTCGTCGTCGGCAGCGCGGGGTTCGTCCCGGGAGCCCTCGCCGGGCAGCACGCCGACGTGGTGTACCTGGGAATCGGCCAGCTGGGGCTGATGCCGGAACGCTACGTCGCCGACTACTGGACCGAGACCGTGCTCACCGTCGGCGCCCGACGGGTGGTCCTGATCCACTGGGACGACTTCTTCCGGCCACTGCACGCGCCGCTGCGTGCGCTGCCGTACGCCGGCGACGACCTCGACGCCTCGATGCGGGTGCTCACGCGCCTGGCCGCGCGCGACGGCATCCCCCTGCACCTGCCGAGACTCTGGGAGCGCACCGACCCATGGCGCTGACCGTCTCGCTCCTGGCGCTGGCGGCGGTCCTCGGCTTCGCCCTGGTCCGCCCGCGCGGCCTGCCCGAGGCCGTGGCCGCGATACCGGCCGCGGCGTTGGTGATCGCCGTCGGCGCGGTGACCTGGGACCAGGCCCTCGCCGAGGTCACCCGACTACTTCCGGTGGTCGGCTTCCTGGCCGCCGTCCTCGTGCTCGCCAAGCTGTGCGACGACGAGGGTCTCTTCCACGCCGCCGGCGTCGCCATGGCCCGACGCAGTGCGGGCAATCCACGACGCCTGCTCGTCACGGTGTTCGCCATCGCCGCGGTCACCACCGCGGTGCTCAGCCTCGACGCCACCGTCGTACTGCTCACGCCCGTGGTCCTGGCCACCGCCGCGACGCTCGGTCTGCCGGCGCGGCCCCACGCCTACGCCACGGCGCACCTGGCCAACAGCGCATCGCTGCTGATGCCGGTGTCCAACCTGACGAACCTGTTGGCCTTCAGCGCCGCGGGCCTCACCTTCGCCCAGTTCACCGCCGTGATGACGCTGCCATGGCTGCTGGTGATCGCGGCCGAGTTCGTGGTGCTGCGCCTGCTGTTCCGCCGCGAACTGGCCGCCGCACCCACCGGCGACACCGCCCCGCCCCCGGCCGAGACCCCGGTGTTCGTCCTGGCCGTGCTGGGACTGACGCTCGCCGGTTTCGTGGTGCTGTCACTGGTGGACCTGTCCCCCGCGTGGGCAGCGCTCGGCGGCGCCGTGGTGCTGGGCATCCGAACGGTGGCACGGCGGCACGCCACCGCGCTGGACGTCGTGCGGTCGGCGAACGTGCCGTTCTGCGCCTTCGTGCTGTGCCTCGGCGTCGTCGTCGCCGCCGTCATGCACAACGGCCTGGACACCGCGATGCGCGACGTCGTGCCGCTCGGCACGACGCTGCCCGCACTGCTGGGCATCGCGGCCATCGCCGCGCTGCTGTCGAACGTGGTGAACAATCTGCCGGCCGTCCTGGTGCTGCTGCCGCTGGCCGCACCCATCGGCCCGGCCGCGGTGCTCGCCGTGCTGATCGGCGTCAACGTCGGACCGAACCTGACCTACCCCGGGTCGCTGTCGAACCTGCTGTGGCGCAACGTCGTGCACCGCAGCGCCGTAAAGGCGTCGTTCCTCGAGTTCAGCGGCGTGGGCCTGGCCACGGTGCCGGTGACCTTGCTGCTCGGCGTGTGCGGCCTGTGGGCCGGAATCGAACTGCTGGGCCTCTAGGCGTTACGACGCTGGCGCGCGATCTCGGCGAGCACCACGCCCGCGGCCACCGAGGCGTTGAGCGACTCGGTGGGGCCCGCCATCGGAATCGACACGATGGCATCGCAGTTCTCGCGCACCAGACGTGACAGTCCCTTGCCCTCGGACCCCACCACCACGAGGATCGGGCCGGCGCCGTCCAGTTCGTCGAGCTGGGTGTCGCCACCGGCGTCCAACCCGACCACCGTCAGCCCGGCGTCGTGGTAGCTCTTCAGCGTGCGATTCAGATTCGTGGCCCGTGCCACCGGAAGACGCGCTGCCGCACCGGCACTCGTCCGCCACGCCACCGCCGTCACCGACGCCGAGCGACGCTGCGGGATCACCACGCCGTGCCCGCCGAACGCGGCCACCGAGCGCACGATGGCTCCCAGGTTGCGCGGATCGGAGATGTTGTCCAGCGCCACCAGCAGCGCCGGTCGCACGTCCGCGGTGGCGTCGCGCAGCAGATCCTCCGGATGCGCGTACTGGTACGGCGGCACCTGCAGCGCGATGCCCTGATGAAGTCCGTTGGCGCTCAACCGATCCAGATCGTGGCGTTGCACCTCCAGGATCGCGATGCCCTTGTCGGCGGCCCGCGTCACCGACTCGGTGAGCCGCTCGTCGGATTCGGCGCCCAGCATCACCCACAGCGCGGTCGCAGGCACGCCCGCCCGCAGGCACTCCAGCACGGGGTTGCGTCCCAACACCACCTCGACGTCGTCGGTCTTCTTGGTGTGCCGACCCTGCGCCGACCGCGCCGCCTTGGCCGCCCGCTTCGCCGCGGGATGCCCGGTGCGTGCCTCGGCGGGTGGGGTGGCGCCGCGACCGGCGAGGCCACGGCGGCGCTGACCGCCGGAGCCGACCTGGGGGCCCTTCTTCGTGCCTTCCTTGCGGATCGCGCCACGGCGCTGCGAGTTGCCTGCCACTATCTTTCGCTCCCGTCGAGCAACGACCACTGCGGACCGTCGGCGGTGTCGGTGACCTCGATACCAGCCGCCTTCAACCGGTCCCTGATCTCGTCGGCCTGCGCCCAATTCTTCTGCTGTCGCGCCTCGGTGCGCTGCACCAGCGCCCACTGCACCAGTTCGTCGACCGCGGCCAGCGCCGCCGACGTCTCGTCGCGCGACTCCCACCGCTCGTCGAGCGGGTCGCAGCCGAGGATCCCCATCATCGCCCGGATGGCCCGGGCCTGCGCCATCGCGGCCTCGTGATCGCCGGAGTCCAACGCCCGGTTGCCCTCTGCCCGGGCCGAGTGCACCTCCGCGAGCGCGGCCGGCACCGCGAGGTCGTCGTCGAGCGCGGCGCCGAACCTCTCGGTGGGCTCACCCATCTCGATGGCCCCGACGCGGCTGCGCACGCGGTGCAGCAGATCCTCGATGCCGGTGTAGGCCTTCACCGCATCCTGCAGGGCGGTCTCGGAGAACTCCAGCATCGACCGGTAGTGCGCGCTGCCCAGGTAGTAGCGCAACTCTGCGGGCCGAACTCGCTGCAGCACGGCGGGAATCGAGAGCACGTTGCCGAGCGACTTGCTCATCTTCTCGCCGCCGAGCGTCACCCACCCGTTGTGCAACCAGTACCGGGCGAAACCGTCGCCCGCGGCCGTGGCCTGAGCGATCTCGTTCTCGTGATGCGGGAACACCAGGTCCATGCCGCCGGCGTGGATGTCGAACGCCGGCCCCAGGTAGGCCTCGCACATCGCCACGCACTCGGTGTGCCATCCCGGTCTGCCGGGACCCCACGGCGTGGGCCAGGACGGCTCGCCCGGCTTGGCGCCCTTCCACAGCGTGAAGTCGCGAGGATCCCGTTTGCCGGTCGCCGCGCCCTCACCCTGGTGGACGTCGTCGATGCGATGCCCGGACAGCGCCCCGTACTCCGGCAGGCTCAGCACGTCGAAGTAGACGTCGCCCGCGTTGGCGTAGGCGTGCCCGCGGTCGATCAGCCGCTCGATGAGCTCGACCATCTGCGTGATGTGGCCGGTGGCCCGCGGCTCGGCCGACGGCGGCAGTACCCCCAGCGCGTCGTAGGCCTGCGAGAACGCGCGCTCGTAGGTCGCGGCCCACTCCCACCAGGGCCGACCCGCGTCGGCCGCCTTGGTCAGGATCTTGTCGTCGATGTCGGTGACGTTGCGGATGAACGCGACGTCGTAACCCTTGTGCGTCAGCCAGCGGCGCAGCACGTCGAACGCGACCCCACTGCGAACGTGCCCGATGTGCGGCAGGCCCTGCACGGTGGCACCGCACAGATATATCGACGCGTGGCCGGGACGCAGCGGGACGAAGTCACGCACGGCACCGGTCAGGGTGTCGTGTAGCCGCATGGGCTCAGATTCTCCTCGCGTCCGCACGGCGGGCCAGCTTACCTGCCAAAACGGCGCTAAACCGCATCGGCGTCGGCCGACCGCTCGGCGTCGTTGCTCGTGATCAAGGCCGTCGCGATGGCCGCGAGGCCCTCCCCGCGGCCGGTCAGGCCCAGCCCGTCGGTGGTGGTCGCCGAGACCGACACGGGCGCCCCGAGCAGTTCGGAGAGCACGCGCTGCGCCTCGCCGCGGCGCGGACCCACCTTGGGGCGATTGCCGATGACCTGGACCGCGGCATTGCCGACCACGTAGCCCCGCGCGAGCAACAGCGAACGCACGTGCCGCAGCATGGTGGCACCGCTGACCCCGTCCCACTCGGGACGGCCGGTACCGAAGACCTCGCCGAGATCTCCGAGACCGGCCGCACTGAGCAGGGCGTCGCACAGGGCGTGCGCAGCCACGTCGCCATCGGAGTGACCAGCACACCCGTCGGCGTCATCGAACGAGAGACACAGCAGCCGGCATGGCCGCCCTGCCTCGATGGGATGGACGTCGGTCCCGAGACCGACGCGTGGAAGCCCCACTAGGAGGCGGCGGCGAGCACCTCGTCGAGAATGGTCTCGGCCTTCTCGTCGTCGGTGTTCTCGGCCAGTGCCAGCTCGCCGACGAGGATCTGCCGAGCCTTCGCCAACATGCGCTTCTCACCGGCGGACAGACCACGCTCCTGGTCCCGACGCCACAGATCGCGCACCACTTCGGCCACCTTGTTCACGTCACCGGACGCGAGCTTCTCGAGGTTGGCCTTGTAGCGGCGCGACCAGTTGGTCGGCTCCTCCGTATGCGGGGCACGCAGCACCTGGAAGACCTTGTCGAGACCTTCCTGGCCCACGACGTCGCGCACACCCACGTATTCGGCGTTGGCGGCGGGAACTCGGACCGTCAGGTCACCCTGGGCAACCTTGAGCACCAGGTATTCCTTTTGCTCGCCCTTGATGGTCCGGGTTTCGATCGCCTCGATCAACGCAGCACCGTGGTGTGGGTAGACGACGGTATCTCCGACCTTGAAAATCATCAGATTAGAGCCCCTTTCACCCGTCCATGTTAGCACGGGCGGCGATGGCGTGTCGCGCAACTATGCAGGTCAGGGGCACCATGCGGCAAGACTCGGGGTTGACAGGGTATCGAATCCGTGCAACGCGGACGGCCGATGCGGGTGCCGTCGGAGTCCTCGCGGCACCCGCTCGAGGCACCCGCGACAGGCCCCCGACACGCCCCCGACACGCCGAAGTCGACGCCCGGCAACCGGGATCGGAGACCTCCGCTTCCGCGTCCGAGGCGGCTCTACTACTCTGCATAGTCGACGCCCCGGACGACCGTCCGCGGCCGCAGGACGGCCCATGGCCCACGCAGGAGGCTCGAGTGACCCGCTCTCGATCGCGCACTTTCGCCGTCGGTTCCGGTCTGGCCGCATGCGGCCTCGCCGCCTCCGTGGTGCTGTCCGGCTGCGGCGCCGGCCAGGTGTCCCAGACCGCCATGCAGATGCCGGCGGTCAACGGCACCAACGCCTGGGTGGGCCAGGTCAACTACGGCGTGGCGCTGCGCAACCTGCACCTGCGGGCCCCCCAGACCACCGACTACGTGGAGCCCGGCAGCACCGCCGACCTGCTGTTCGTCGCGGTCAACGGCAACGCCGAGACCCCCGACCGGCTGGTGTCCATCACCTCCGACGTGGGCCGCGTGACCGTGACGGGCAATGCCGCGCTCCCCGCGGGCGGCTCGCTGCTCGTCGGCACCCCCGACGGCCAGAACGCCGTCCAGATGGACGCCGACGCGGCCGCCGAGGACGCCGACGTCGTCAAAGCCACCGTCGCGCTGAGCAAGCCCATCACCAACGGCCTGAACTACGACTTCACCTTCACCTTCGAGAAGGCAGGCGTCGCCACCGTCGCCGTGCCGATCTCGGCGGGCGAGGCCCCACGCCGCGACGCCGAACCCGCCGCCGCCCCCGGCGGCGAGGGCGAGGGCGGCGGCCACTAGCCGCACCCCGCCTGCCCGCGTGGCCTGAGCCGCGCTGTCACCGCAGGCGGATATCTTCACGGCGTGGCTTCCAAGAGTTCCAAGGCGCGGACGCAGTACCGCTGCTCGGAGTGTCAACACGTGACTCTGAAGTGGGTCGGCCGCTGCGCCGAATGCGGCACCTGGGGAACCGTCGACGAGGTACCGGTGCTGACGAGTGTGGCCGCCGGCACGCAGCGCTCCGTCGCCCCGGCGTCACCGGCAGTGCCCATCAGCTCCATCGATCCCGGCACCACGCGGCACTTCCCCACCGGCATCACCGAACTCGACCGCGTGCTCGGAGGCGGGGTGGTGCCCGGATCGGTGGCCCTGCTGGCCGGCGAACCGGGCGTCGGCAAGTCGACCCTGCTGCTGGAGGTCGTGCACCGCTGGGCCCAGTCCGGCCGCCGCGCGCTCTACCTGTCCGGCGAGGAGTCCGCGGGCCAGATCAGGCTGCGCGCCGAACGCACGGGGTGCACTCACCCCGAGGTGTTCCTGGCCGCCGAGAGCGACCTACAGATCGCGCTGGGCCACATCGAGGCGGTGCGGCCCACGCTCGTCGTCGTCGACTCCGTGCAGACCATGTCCTCCACCGACAACGACGGCGTCACCGGCGGTGTGACCCAGGTGCGCGCCGTCACCACCGCACTGACCATGGCTGCGAAGACCACGGGCGTCGCGATGGTCCTGGTCGGCCACGTCACCAAGGACGGCGCCATCGCCGGACCCCGCTCCCTGGAGCACCTCGTCGACGTCGTACTGCACTTCGAAGGCGACCGGGCGTCGACGCTGCGGATGGTGCGCGGTGTGAAGAACCGCTTCGGGGCGTCCGACGAGGTGGGCTGCTTCCAGTTGCACGACACCGGGATCGAGGGCGTCGCCGATCCGTCGGGCCTGTTCCGGGACCAACGCCCCACGCCGGTACCGGGAACCGCGGTCACGGTCACCATGGACGGCAAGCGGCCCCTCATCGGCGAGGTGCAGGCGCTCGTCGCCGAGTCGTCGGCGGGCATCCCGCGGCGCGCGACCAGCGGCATCGACTCCTCGCGCGCGGCCATGATCCTCGCGGTGCTGGAGAAGCGTGCCGGCGTCCCCCTGGGCAAGCAGGACGTCTACCTGTCGACCGTCGGCGGCATGCGGCTGTCCGACCCCTCGTCGGACCTCGCGGTCGCGACGGCCATCGCGTCGGCTGCCAGCGAGGTTCCGATGCCCGCCGACGCGGTGTTCATCGGCGAGGTGGGCCTGGCCGGCGACATCCGGCGCGTCACCGGCACCGATCGCAGGCTCGCCGAGGCCGCGCGGCTGGGATTCCGCACCGCGATGGTCCCGCCGGGCGTGACGCACGCCCCCAAGGGCCTGCGCATCCGGACCATCGAGGACATCGGCAAGTTGTTGCAAGGGGTGCGGCTGATCGCCCACAATGGCGGCTGATCCGAGGAGGCGCCCCATGGCGGTGAAGTCCGGCACCGGCAGGGCCGCTCACACCGGCGCTCGCGCCACCGCGAGCAACGTCGTGCAGCTGACCCGTCCCACCCTGCGAGAGACGCTGGGCAGGCTGGCACCGGGCACCCCGCTGCGCGACGGCCTGGAACGCATCCTGAGGGGCCGCACGGGCGCACTCATCGTCCTCGGTTACGACGAGAGCGTCGAGGCGATCTGCGACGGCGGTTTCTCCCTGGACGTCTTCTACGCCCCCACCCGCCTGCGGGAGCTGTCCAAGATGGACGGCGCGGTGGTGCTCTCCAGCGACGGCACGCACATCCTGCGCGCCAACGTGCAGCTGGTCCCGGACCCCTCGATCCCCACCGACGAATCCGGTACGCGGCACCGCTCCGCCGAGCGCACCGCCGTGCAGACGGGCTATCCGGTGATCTCGGTGAGCCACTCCATGAGCATCGTGACGGTCTACGTGGCCGGGGAGCGCCACGTGATCCCGGAGACGCCCACCATCCTGTCGCGGGCCAACCAGACCATCGCCACCCTGGAGCGCTACAAGACCCGGCTCGACGAGGTCAACCGGCAGCTGTCGACGGCCGAGATCGAGGACTTCGTGACGCTGCGCGACGTCATGACCGTGGTGCAGCGCCTCGAGATGGTGCGCCGCATCAGCCTCGAGATCGACGCCGACGTCGTCGAACTCGGTACCGACGGCCGCCAGCTGAAGCTGCAGCTGGAGGAACTGGTGGGTGACAACGACACCGCCCGCGAGCTGATCGTGCGCGACTATCACGCCAACCCGGAGCCGCCGACGGCAGCGCAGGTCGGCTCCACACTCGACGAGCTGGACGCACTGTCGGACAACGAGCTGCTCGACTTCACCACGCTGGCAAGGGTCTTCGGGTATCCGTCGACGCTCGAGGCCCAGGATTCCGCGATGAGTTCCCGCGGCTACCGCGCCATGGCCGGGATCCCGCGCCTGCAGTTCGCACACGTCGACCTGCTGGTGCGCTCGTTCGGCTCACTTCAGGGCGTGCTCGCCGCCAGCGCCAGCGATCTGCAGTCCGTCGACGGCATCGGCTCGATGTGGGCCAGGCACATCCGGGAAGGCCTCTCGGCGCTGGCCGAGTCGACCATCGCCGACCAACTGGCCTAGCCGGCAGCCGGGGCGGGGGTCTCCGGGGCCGGCGGAGCGGCCTCGGCGGGCGGCGCCGCCTGGCCCGGAGCGGCGGGGGCGGCCTCGGCGAGGATGAACGGCACGGTCGCCGATCTCAGGTTCCCCAGCTGGACCACCAGGTTGTAGGTTCCCGGCCCGATCGGCTGGCGCGGCAGGGGGCAGTTCGGCGCGGAACTCATGCCGGTCCACGTCACCTCGGTGGTGACCTGCTCACCCGGGTTGAACGTCTTGACCAGGGTTTCGTTGGACGGCGCGCAGTCCAGGTTGGACCACAGCCGTTCGTTGTTCAGGTTGTAGACGTAGGCGGCGAGCACCGCGGCGCCGACGTCGCGCTGGCACGCCACCAAGCCGATGTTGGTGACGACCATGGTGAACTTCGGCTGGTCGCCCACGACGTAGTTCGGCTGGCTGGTGATGCCCTTGACCGCGAGCGTGGAATCCGGGCAGTCGTCACCCGCCTTGAGCACCGGAGGCGGCACGACGGCGGTGGTCGGCGTCGGGGTGGGCGGCGGCGCCTGCTGCGCCGGGGGCTGAATCGGCGTCTTGACCTCGGGGTTCTCCCCCGGCAGCGGCGTCGGCGGCGCCACGGCGGCGGTGTTCACCGTCGAGTCCGGTTGCGCCTGACCGGAGTCCGAGCCCGACGCGTTCGACATCACGACCAGCACGATGGCCACGACGACGACCAGGACGAGCGTGACGACGCCTATCGCGAGGAACCGGCGCCGTCGGTAGATCTCCGGCGGTAGCGGGCGTTCGGTATCCAGCACGTTTCCACGGTAAGCGCGGGTCACGCGCGACCGCTCCACCTCACTCGGCGTGTCGCCCTCGGGCTTTGCGTGACTTCCCCGCGACGACGGCCCCGGTGTGCTATGCCACCCGTTCGGGCCCGCCCCGGGGGCGAATCAGCCCCTCGGCCGCGGTCAGGCCTCGCCGAGGTCGCCGATGTGTTCGCGCAGCTGCGCCTTGCCGTCGGCGAGGTGGTAGGTGACACCCGCGACCGCCAGCCGGCCTTCGTCGATGGCCGACGCGATGGCCGCCGACCGATCCCGCAGCTGCCGGACGGTCTCCTTGACGTGCTTGGCCTCGAACTCGTCGACGCGGGCGAGCCCCTCGCGCCGGCCGACCAGGATCGACGGCGTCACGCGCTCGACGACGTCGCGGACGTACCCGCCGGGCACCGTGCCCTCGTCGAGCGCGGTCAGCGTGGCCTGAACGGCCCCGCAGCTGTCGTGCCCGAGCACCACGATGAGCGGCACGTTGAGCACCGTGACGGCGTACTCGATGGAGCCCAGCACGGCGGAGTCGATGACGTGTCCCGCGGTGCGGACCACGAACATGTCGCCGAGACCCTGGTCGAAGATGATCTCCGCGGCCACGCGGCTGTCAGCGCATCCGAAGAGCACCGCCGTGGGCCGCTGCCCCTCGACGAGGCGGGCACGATCGGCGACGCTCTGGCTGGGGTGCTGTGGCACGCCACCGACGAAGCGGTCGTTACCCTCGCGTAGTGCCTTCCAAGCGCTCACCGGATTCGAGTTGGGCATGGCCCACATTCTGGCAGGTGCATGTCGGGAGAACACCGTGAGCCTGCTCGTCGAGGAGTTGTTGGACTGGTACGACCGCGAGCAGCGGGATCTGCCGTGGCGCCGCCCCGGCACCAGCGCCTGGCAGGTACTGGTGAGCGAGTTCATGCTGCAGCAAACCCCGGTGGCGCGCGTCGACCCGATCTGGCGGGACTGGATCGCCCGCTGGCCCACCCCGTCGGCCACCGCCGCGGCGTCGGCCGCCGACGTGCTGCGCGCCTGGGGCAAGCTCGGCTACCCCCGGCGGGCCAAGCGCCTGCACGAGTGCGCGGCCACGATCGCCACCGAGCACGGCGACGTGGTACCCGACGACGTGGACACCCTGCTGAGCCTGCCCGGCGTCGGCACCTACACCGCCCGCGCGGTGGCCTGCTTCGCCTACGGGAAGCGGGTGCCGGTGGTGGACACCAACGTTCGCCGCGTGGTGGCTCGGGTGGTGCACGGCAGGGCGGACTCGCCTGCCAGCGTCCGCGACTTGGCCGACGTCGAGGCGCTGCTCCCCGACGACGACAGCGCACCGCGATTCTCGGTGGCCCTGATGGAACTCGGCGCGGTGGTGTGTACGGCACGGTCGCCGAAGTGCGGCGCGTGCCCGCTGAGCGCGTGCGCGTGGCGCACGGCCGGATTCCCGCCCGCGACCGAACCGGCGCGCCGCGCGCAGCGCTACGCGGGCACCGACCGGCAGGTTCGCGGCAAACTCCTCGACGTGTTGCGCGCGACCGCCGCCCCAGTGACGCGAGCCGAACTCGACGTCGTGTGGCTGACCGACACCGCCCAACGCGATCGGGCGCTGCTCTCGCTGTTGACCGACGGGCTGGTGGAACAGACCGCCGACGGGTTGTTCGCCTTGGCGGGCGAGGGCGGCTGACACGCCTCGCGGGGAGGCTCACCTGGACTAACCTTGGCGCGTGGCAGGACGCGGTCTGGCGCGCACCTCACCGACGCCGCGAACCCGTTACGCGTCGCGCGGTGACCTCGACGTCGCCTATCAGGTGCTCGGCGACGGACCGATGGACCTGGTCGTCATGCCCGGGCCGTTCGTCCCCATCGACGCGATGGACGCCGAACCCGCGATGTACCGGTTCTTCCGCAGGTTGTCGTCGTTCTGCCGGGTGATCCGGTTCGACCAGCGGGGCATGGGCATGTCCTCGCGCATCGGTTCGGCCGACACGATCACGCCGTCGTGCTGGGCGGAGGACGCCGTCACGGTGCTCGACGCCATCGGATCGTCGCGCGCTGCGGTGCTGGCCTCGGGTTTCACCGCGGTGAGTGCGTTGCTGCTCGCCGCCGATCACCCCGAGCGGGTCAGCCACCTGGTCGTGGTCAACGGCGCTGCGCGGACGCTGTGGGCGCCCGACTACCCGGCAGGGGTCGCGGCCGACGGCGCCGCCGCGTTCGGCTCCGTCGCGCTGGAACCGGATGCGCTGGACCGCGGGTTCGACCTGCTGCACGTCCTCGCGCCGTCGGTGGCCGGCGACCGCGGCTTTCGCAGCTGGTGGGACCACGCCGGCAACCGCGCCGCATCGCCCAGCATGGCGCGCCGCTCCACCCAGGCCCTGACCGATGCCGACGTGCGACACAAGCTCTCGGCCATCACGGCACCGACGTTGGTCGTCCACCGCGCGGATGCGACGTTCGTGGGGCCCGGTCACGGCCGTTACCTGGGTGAGCACATCCCGGGCGCCCGCTACGTCGAGTTACCCGGTGCGGACTCGCTGTACTGGGTGGGCGACGCGGCGCCCGTGCTCGACGAGATCGAGGAGTTCGTCACCGGGGCGCGCGGCGGCGCCGACGCCGAACGGGTGCTCACCACGATCGTGTTCACCGACATCGTCGGTTCGACGGCGCGGGCCGCAGCTCTCGGAGACGACCGCTGGCGGGACCTGCTCGACCACCACGACGCCGCCGTCCGCGCCGAGCTGGAACGGTTCCGTGGTCGCGAGATCAACACGGCGGGAGACGGTTTCATCGCGACGTTCACCAGTCCCAGCACGGCGCTGGACTGTGCCGAGGCGATGGTGGACGCCGTGCGCTCGCTGGACCTGGAGGTGCGCGTGGGCGTCCACGCCGGCGAGGTCGAGATGCGCGGCGACGACGTCGCGGGCATGGCGGTGCACATCGGCGCGCGCGTCGCCGCGCTGGCCGGGCCCGGCGAGATCCTGGTGTCCTCGACGGTGCGCGAGATCGTCGCCGGGTCGAGGCGGGAGTTCACCGCGCGGGGCGCGCACGCGCTCAAGGGCGTGCCGGGCACCTGGCACCTCTACGCACTGTGAGCCTGCCCAGGCGTGACGTCACCTAGGCCGTGGCGGCGCAGTCGGCGCAGGAGAACCTCCTGCGGTAGTCCGACGGCGTGACGCCGATGACGCGACGGAAGTGGTGACGCAGCAGCGTCGACGTCCCGAACCCCGACCGGTCGGCCACCCGGTCGATGTCGAGGTCGGTCTCTTCGAGCAGGCGGCGGGCGTACAGCACGCGCTGGTCGGTGACCCATTGCATCGGGGTGCGGCCGGTCTCCTCGACGAATCGCCGCGCGAACGTGCGCGAGGACATGCTGGCGCGCTTGGCCAGGCTCGCGACGGTGTGCGGCTTGGCCAGGTTGCCGAGAATCCAATCCAGGTGTGGGGCAAAGCCTTCCGAGCAGCGCACCGGAATGGGCTGATCGATGTACTGCCGCTGCCCACCGTCGCGGTGCGGCGGCACCACCATGCGCCGGGCGATCACGTTGGTGACCTCGCTGCCGAGTTCGCGGCGTACCAGGTGCAGGCAGGCGTCGATGCCCGCGGCGGTTCCCGCGCTGGTGATCAGGTTGCCGTCGTCGACGTAGAGGACGTTGCGGTCGACCGTGGCGGTCGGGTACATCGCGGCGAGTTCGTCGGCGTGCATCCAGTGCGTCGTGCACGGTCTGCCGTCGAGCAGGCCCGCGGCGCCCGCCACGAACGCACCCGAGCACACGGTGAGGATGATCGAGCCGGTGTCGGCGGCACGCCGGATGGCATCCAGCGCCTCCTGCGGATACTCGCCACCCGCTATGGCGGGAATGGCCACCAGGTCCGCACCGACGAGGTCGTCGAACCCGTGGTCGGGGATCAGTGACGCGCCCACCGTGGTGCGCAGCGGCTTGCCCGGTTCCGGACCGCAGATCTTGAAGTCGAAGTTGGGAACCCCGTCGGCCGTCCGGTCGATGCCGAAGACCTCGCAGATGACGCCGAACTCGAAGACGGCGAGGCCGTCCAGCACCAGCGCGGAGACGCTCTTGAGCATGGCAGTATCTTATCCTCAGTCGGCGCTGCTGCCACTGTTGGCAGCAAGCTCATGGTCGAACAATTCCTGCCATGGACATCTTCCTGACCCTCGTCATCCTCGCCGCGCCGTTCACGGCGGCGGCCCTGCTGAGCTGGTGGTCCCACCGACGCCACGTCGCCGCGATCCATCCCCGGGGCCTGCCCGACGACCCCGACTGGTCGCGCGTGGCCCACGACGCCGACGCCGTGCGCACGCGCTTCGAACACCACCCCAGCTGGCCCACCCCCGGAGCCAGGGGCGAACGCCGCTAGTGCCCGCGGTGCGCGGCGAGGAACGCCGTCACCACCCGCCGGAACTCCTCGGGCGCCTCGTCGTGCACCAGGTGCCCCACACCCGGCACGCAGACGTACTCGGCGTCCGCGCCGACCTCGTGCATCTGGCGCATCTGCCCCGGTGGCGTCACCGAGTTGCCCGCCTCGATCAGCAGCGTCGGCGCCCGCACGGCGCGCCACTGCTGCCAGTACGCGCGGCGGCCCCACTCCGCGGCGATCTCGACCCAGCGGCGCGGCTCACCGTGCAGCCGCCACCCCGTCGCGGTCCGGTCGAACGCCTCCAGGAAGTACCGGCCCGCGACGTCACCGAACGCCTCCACCACCTGTGCCTGCGACGCGAACTCCGTCGGCAGCGCATAGAGCCACGGCTCCCACGGCCCGGTCGTGCGGCCCCGGAAGTCCGGAGCCATGTCCTCGACCACCAGCGCCGCCACCAACTCCGGATGGGCCGCGGCGAGGCACCACGAATGCAGCCCGCCCATCGAATGCCCGATCAGGGTGACCGGGCCGTCCGCCGCGGCGACCGTGGCGACGGCCGCCGCCAGGTCCTCGACGAAGCGTTCCGTCCGGATCGGCGCGGGGTCCGCGACGTCGAGGCCGCGATGCCACGGCGCGTCGTAGGCGTACACGTGCCCCAGTGCGGTGAGCCACGGCAGCTGCCGCGTCCACGTGCTGCCACGCCCCATCAGCCCGTGCACCAGCACCACCGGGTCCCCGGTTCCGCCGAGATCGGTCAGCGCGACGCTCGCCATGGGCTAGATACTGCCCTGACCCCGGCGAGTAACGTGTGGGCCATGTCCGTGGTGAAGATCAACGCCATCGAAGTTCCGCCCGACGCCGGCCCCGAGCTGGAGAAGCGCTTCGCCAACCGCGCGCACGCGGTCGACGGCCAGCCCGGTTTCCTGGGCTTCCAGCTGCTGCGCCCGGTCAAGGGCGAGGATCGCTACTTCGTGGTGACCCAGTGGGAGTCCGAGGAGGCCTTCCAGGCGTGGGCCAGCGGACCCGCCGTCGAGGCGCACAAGGGACAGCAGACCAAGCCGGTGGCCACCGGTGCGACGCTGCTCGAGTTCGAGGTCGTGCTCGACGTTGCAAGGACCGACGACAAGGCCTAGCGCGAGCCGGTCGCGGCGTCGACCGGTGCGGGCCCGGTGCACGGCACTGCTCGCCGCGGTCGTCGCCGCCGCCATGGCTTGCGGCTGCACCTCCCCCGCCCCTGCGCACCCCGAGACCAACTACGGCGCACACATCGACGTCAACACCCCGCAGGGGCTGCGCGCCAAGCAACTCCTCGACATGGTCAACTCCGACTGGCCGCTGGGCTCCATCACCGTGGGCACGTTCGCCAGCCCCCAGTTCGTCGAGGCCGCCACCGGCATCATGGACCGGCTGTGGGCCGACCGGCCCATCACGGTCACCAGCGTCTACGTCGGCGCCGGCCACGCCACACTGCACCTGCGCAACTCCTACGCGGTCTCCCAGGACGTCGAACTGCGCACCGACGACGCGGGTTTGGTCGATCGCCTCGAGGTCGCAGTGACCAAACCCCCCATCCGGCAGTGGGCCGACGTCGACGCCGCCATCCAGACCACCGGAGCGCGCTACTCCTACGCGGTGTCGAAGGTGACCGGCGGGACGTGCACTCGGGTGGCGGGCACCAACGCCGACGACAACCTGCCGTTGGCGTCGATCTTCAAGCTCTACGTCCTGCTGGCGGTCGCCGAGGCGGTCAACGCCGGCCGGCTGAACTGGGACGACCAGCTGCTCATCACGCCCGAGGCCAAGGCCGTCGGCTCCGCGGGCTTCGACAAGCTCCGACCCGGATCTCACGTGAGCGTCGAAGCCGCTGCGCGACAGATGATCTCGGCCAGCGACAACATGGCCACCGACCTGTTGATCAACAGGCTCGGACCCGGAGCCGTCGAGCATGCGCTGGTGACCGCGGGACACCACGACCCCGCCGCCATGACACCCTTCCCCACCACTCACGAACTGTTCACGATCGGCTGGGGCAAGCCCGACGTCCGCGAGCAGTGGAAGCAGGCCACACCCGCTCAGCGCGCGTCGATGTTGGCCCACACCAACGAGATCCCCTATGAGCCGGATCCCGAGCGCACGCGCACCCCGGCGTCGCCCTATGGCGCCGAGTGGTACGGCACCGCCATGGACATCTGCCGCGCGCACGCCGCGCTGCAGGCAGCCGCCGTGGGCAGGGCTGCGCGGGTACGCGACATCCTTTCCGCCACACCGGGTATCGACCTGGATCGCAGCAAGTGGCCGTACATCGCCGCCAAGGGCGGCAACCTGCCCGGCGACCTGTCGTTCAGCTGGTACACCACCGATCGCACCGGCCAGGGGTGGGTGAGCAGCTACCAGCTGAACTGGCCGCAGTACCGCAGCCTGACCGCTGCGACATGGCTGCTGTCGATCGCCACGCAGGCCTACGACCTGCTGCCGGTAGGCCAACCCGCCCGGTAGGTCAGTCGCGGCCCGTCGACCGCAGCGTCCACGCGTGCCCGCGCAGGTGCAGCACCGTGCGACTGGCAGGCGCAACGTCGATGCGCCAGAACGACTTCGGCGGAGCGTCGAGCGCCACCAGCACCGCCGCGCGGATCACCGCCGGAGACGTCACCGCCACCACCCTGCCGCGCCACGACCCCGGTGGCCGCAACCACGACCGCACCCGTGCCACCACGTCCACCACCGATTCGCCGCCGTGCGGTGCCTGCGAGGCATCGGTGAGCCAGACTGCGAGATCGGCCGGGGGCACCCCGGCCAGCACCTGCCCGCGCCACGTGGCGCAGTCCAGATCGGCGAGCGCGTCGTCGACCTCGGCGCGCAGGCCCAGGGCTTCGGCGGTCTGCCGCGCGCGCTTCTCGGGCCCGCAGAGCGCGACGTCGACCCGGCCCACGTCGAGTGACGTCAGTTGGGCGTGGCCCAGTGCGTTGAGGGGTTCGTCGATGGGAAATCGTCCGGCCGCCATGGCATCGGTCATGCCGTGCGAGACCAGGGTCAGCCGGACGACCTCACTCATCCGTCACCGCGTCAGGGCGTCCTGTCGCTTTCCCCCGAGCACCCGCGAGATCAACGCCGCCGACACCAGCCCGATGGTCGCCCAGATGATCATCTGGTTGCCCAGCGCGTACAGCCGGAACTCGTAGAGGTCCGCGGCGGGAAAGCCAGGGAACACGATGGATCCCGCGTCGTTCACCAGCGGCCCCGGCGTCTCGTCGATGGTCGGCAGGATCGCCATCACCACGAAGCAGGCCACCAGGTACGCCGCACCCGCGACCAGGGTCGCGTTCCACGCGCCGAGCCTCGCCGTCAGCTGGCGGCCCAGGTACACCGCCGCCACCATGAACACCGCCGACAGCCCCACCAGGAGCAGGTAGAGCATGGAGCGCTGGAAGATCGTGGCGTCGTCGCTGGTCGCCGGCGGGCTCGGCGGGTACTTCAGCGCCGGCACGATCCACAGCGCGACCAGCATGCCGCCTGCCACCAGCACCGACAGCACCCTGGGCGAGACGTTCCCGACGCGGCCGTAGGCCACGCAGAACACCACCGCGAACAGCGCCCCCAGCGCGACGCTGAACAGCAGCACGCCGAAGCCCATGCCGACGGTCGACTGGATGCCGCGGCTGAACAGTTCGCCGCCTTCGCCGTGGTGATGCCCGCCGCTACCCGCGGCCATCTCCATGGCCTGGTGCGCTGCCGCGGTGCCGTCCTCGAAGTCGATGGCGCGGCCGACGACCGGTTCGATGAAGATCTTCGAGAACACGAACGCGAGCACACCTGCGAGGGCGCCGGCCAGCAGGCCGCACCCGATGATTCGTCTTTCCATCTGAGTCGCTCGTCCCCCGGCTAGTGGCAGGGGAACCCGAGCAGGTGGCGGGCGTCGTGCACGAACTCGTGGATGTAGGTGTTGTCGCCGAACACCGACGTGGCGCCCTGGTCGAGGCCGACGAAGTACAGCACCACGAGGGCCAGGAACGCGGTGAGCGACAGCCAGAGGGCGGCCTTGGTGGCCGACAGATCGATGGCGGGCGCCTTGCCCGACCGGGCGTGCGGAGTGGTCATGGGGATTCCTTCCCGGGATTTCGCGTCCCGTATGGGGGTGACGGCATCGGGTCTGACTTTCACAGTGGCGCGACCGTCCTGGACTTTCACCAGGTTCCATCAACCGTCTCGTACAGCGAGCATCGTAAACCCCCGAGATCGCAGGCGTCGCGCATACGTCCCGGAACGCCGAATGCCCCCGGCGCGTGCCGGGGGCATTCGGTGTCGATCCGTTCGGACTACTCGCTGGCAGCCGCCGCTGCAGGCTCCGCGTCGACGGTCTCGGCCGTCTTACGCGAACCGGCGAACGTGAACTTCGCGTCCTCGGTCGCGTTGCTCTCGCCGTCCCAGCCCTCGACGTCCACGACGACGTGCTGACCCGGGCCGACCTCCTCGAAGAGGATCTTCTCCGACAGCTGGTCCTCGATCTCGCGCTGGATGGTGCGCCGCAGCGGGCGGGCACCCAGCACCGGATCGAAACCGCGCTTGGCCAGCAGGGCCTTCGCCTTCGGTGTCAGATCCATCGTCATGTCCTTGGCGGCCAACTGCTTGCCGACCCTGCCGATCATCAGGTCGACCATCTGGATGATCTCGTCCTGCGTCAGCTGGTGGAACACGATGATGTCGTCGATGCGGTTGAGGAACTCCGGCCGGAAGTGCTTCTTCAGCTCGTCGTGGACCTTCTGCTTCATCCGCTCGTAGTTGTTCTCGCCACCACCCTGGGTGAAGCCGAGACCAACGGCCTTGCTGATGTCACTGGTACCGAGGTTCGACGTGAAGATCAGCACGGTGTTCTTGAAGTCGACCGTGCGACCCTGACCGTCGGTGAGGCGGCCGTCCTCGAGCACCTGCAGGAGGCTGTTGTAGATCTCCTGGTGGGCCTTCTCGATCTCGTCGAACAGCACGACGCTGAACGGCTTGCGGCGCACCTTCTCGGTGAGCTGACCGCCCTCCTCGTACCCGACGTACCCCGGAGGGGCACCGAACAGGCGCGAGGCGGTGAAGCGGTCGTGGAACTCGCCCATGTCGATCTGGATGAGCGCGTCGTCGTCGCCGAACAGGAAGTTGGCCAGCGCCTTGGACAGCTCGGTCTTACCGACACCGGACGGGCCGGCGAAGATGAACGAACCGGACGGACGCTTCGGATCCTTCAGGCCCGCCCGCGTACGGCGGATGGCCTTGCTGACCGCCTTGACGGCGTCCTCCTGGCCGATGATCCGCTTGTGCAGCTCGTCCTCCATGCGCAGCAGGCGCGTGGTCTCGGCCTCGGTCAGCTTGAACACGGGGATGCCGGTCCAGTTGCCGAGCACCTCGGCGATCTGCTCGTCGTCGACCTCCGCGACGACGTCGAGATCGCCGGATCGCCACTGCTTCTCCCGCTCGGCGCGCTGGGCGACCAGCTGCTTCTCCTTGTCGCGCAGGCTGGCGGCCTTCTCGAAGTCCTGCGCGTCGATCGCGGACTCCTTCTCGCGACGCGCGTCGGCGATCTTCTCGTCGAACTCGCGCAGGTCCGGCGGCGCGGTCATGCGACGGATGCGCATGCGGGCACCGGCCTCGTCGATGAGGTCGATCGCCTTGTCGGGCAGGTAGCGGTCGTTGATGTAGCGATCGGCCAGCGTCGCGGCCGCCACCATGGCGCCGTCGGTGATCGAGACGCGATGGTGCGCCTCGTACCGGTCGCGCAGCCCCTTGAGGATCTCGATGGTGTGCTCGACGGTCGGCTCGCCCACCTGCACCGGCTGGAAGCGGCGTTCCAGCGCGGCGTCCTTCTCGATGTACTTGCGGTACTCGTCGAGCGTGGTGGCGCCGATGGTCTGCAGCTCGCCGCGGGCCAACTTCGGCTTCAGGATGCTGGCGGCGTCGATGGCACCCTCGGCGGCGCCCGCGCCGACGAGCGTGTGCAGCTCGTCGATGAACAGGATGATGTCGCCGCGGGTGTTGATCTCCTTGAGCACCTTCTTCAGGCGCTCTTCGAAGTCACCGCGGTAGCGGCTGCCCGCGACCAGCGAACCCAGGTCCAGGGTGTAGAGCTGCTTGTCCTTCAGCGTCTCCGGCACCTCGCCGTGGACGATGGCCTGCGCGAGGCCCTCGACGACGGCGGTCTTGCCGACGCCGGGTTCGCCGATCAGCACCGGGTTGTTCTTGGTGCGCCGGCTCAGCACCTGCATGACCCGCTCGATTTCCTTCTCGCGGCCGATGACCGGGTCGAGCTTGCCCTCCATGGCCGCCGCGGTGAGGTTGCGACCGAACTGGTCGAGCACCAGCGACGTGGACGGGTTGCCCGACTCGCCGCCGCGACCGCCGGTGCCCGCCTCGGCGGTCTCCTTGCCCTGGTAGCCGCTCAGCAGCTGGATGACCTGCTGGCGCACGCGCGTGAGTTCGGCGCCGAGCTTCACCAGCACCTGCGCGGCGACGCCCTCGCCCTCACGGATCAGACCCAGCAGGATGTGCTCGGTGCCGATGTAGTTGTGGCCGAGCTGCAGCGCCTCGCGCAGCGACAGCTCGAGGACCTTCTTGGCGCGCGGCGTGAACGGGATGTGGCCGGACGGCGCCTGCTGGCCCTGGCCGATGATCTCCTCGACCTGACTGCGCACGCCCTCCAGGGAAATGCCCAGCGACTCCAACGACTTGGCGGCGACGCCCTCGCCCTCGTGAATCAGTCCAAGAAGGATGTGCTCGGTGCCGATGTAGTTGTGGTTCAGCATCCTGGCCTCTTCTTGGGCCAGGACGACGACGCGTCGTGCGCGGTCGGTAAAGCGTTCGAACATCGGTGGTTACCTGCTCTCCATCAAATAGCGCAGTTGGTGAAACTCCGCGGCGTGGTAGACCACGCTCTGCACCTACCGTCCACTGTAGTGGGCGGCGGCCCGGGCTGCCCCGCCTGTATCCCTGTTACCCGGGACTGCACACGTGCAACGCGACCAGGTCGCGAAAGGTTTCCGCTCCAGGTCCCGCGGCGTTCCGCCGCTAGCGAACGCTTCTGGACGACACCTCGGGACCCGTCGGCCCGACGTCGAACTCGGCAACCCGTCGCGGGATTGCCAGGATCGCACGCGGACGCGATTACGTCGCGGCGTGGAACGCGTCGATGACGTCGGCGGGGATGCGTCCGCGCGACGACACGTTGTGCCCGTTGCGCCGCGCCCACTCGCGGATGGCAGCGCTCTGTTCGCGGTCGATGGCCGCCCGCCCGCGGCCGGTACCCGCCGCGCGACCGCGCCTGCGGCCACCGACCCGCCGGCCCGCTTCGACCCACGACTTGAGGTCGTTGCGCAGTTTTGCGGCATTCTTCGCCGAAAGGTCGATCTCATAGCTCACGCCGTCGAGTGAGAATTCCACCGTTTCATCGGCAGGTCCGTCACCGTCGAAATCGTCGACCAGGGTGACGGTCACCTTCTTCGCCATTTGTATTCTTGACCCTTCTGCCGTGAGCACCGTTCGGGCCCAGCAGGAACCCTGGCCCCAATGCTGACACGAAAATGCGTATCATTCAAGAAGTATGATACGCCGGGCTAGGAAGTCTGGCGGCGCACGATCGGGAACAAAACCGTTTCCCGAATCGACAACCCGGTCAATGCCATGAGAAGCCTGTCGAGGCCCATTCCGGTCCCCGTCGACGGCGGCATGCCGTATTCCATCGCCGCCAAGAAGTCCTCGTCCAGGACCATTGCCTCGTCGTCCCCGGCGGCCGCGGCACGGGCCTGTGCCGCGAACCGTTCGCGCTGCACCACGGGGTCCACCAATTCGGAGTAACCGGTCGCCAACTCGAACTTCCGGACGTACAGGTCCCACTTCTCCGTGACACCCGGAATGCTGCGGTGAGCACGGGTCAGCGGCGTCGTCTCCACCGGGAAGTCGCGGACGAAGGTCGGCGCCCACAACGTGTCACCGACGGTGTGCTCCCACAGTTCCTCGACCAGCTTGCCGTGCCCGTAACCGCGGTCACGCGGCAATTCCAGGCCCAGCCCCCCGGCGATGGCCCACAGCCGTTCCGCCGGCGTTTCCGGGGTGATCTCCTCACCGAGTGCGGTCGACAGCGAGGGATACATTTCGACGGTCGCCCATTCCCCGTCGAAGTCGTACGTCGTACCGTCGGCGAGGGTCACGTTTCGGGTGCCAATGGCTTCGTCCGCGACTTCCTGAATGACCTCGCGAGTGACGACGGCAGAATCGTCGTAGGTGCCGTAAGCCTGATATGTCTCCAGCATTGCGAATTCTGGCGAATGCGTGGAATCCGCGCCTTCGTTGCGGAAGTTCCGATTCAATTCGAAGACCTTCTCGAAACCGCCGACCAGACACCGCTTGAGGAACAACTCCGGGGCGATGCGGAGGTAGAGGTCGGCGTCGAGCGCATTCGAGTGCGTCACGAACGGCCGCGCCGCCGCGCCGCCGGCCTGCGTCTGCAACATCGGGGTCTCGACCTCGAGGAAGCCGCGACGTTCCAACGCCGACCGCAGGGCACGCACCACGGCCACCCGCTGCCGCGCCACCGTCCTGGCCTCGGGTCGCACGATCAGGTCCACGTAGCGCTGACGGACCCGGGTCTCCTCGCTCATCTCCTTGTGCGCGACGGGCAGCGGCCTCAGCGCCTTCGAGATGATTTGCCAAGAATCGGCAAGCACAGACAATTCGCCCCGGCGCGAGCTGATCACCTCGCCGTGCACGGAAACCAGGTCACCCAGGTCGACGTCGGCCTTCCAGTCGTCCAGCGAATCCTGGCCCACCTTGTCCAGGCTGAGCATCGCCTGCAGCTGGGTACCGTCGCCCTCCTGCAGCGTCGCAAAGCACAGCTTGCCGGTGTTGCGCGCGAACACCACCCGCCCGGCGACCCCGACGGTCTGCCCCGTCGCGGTGTCGGGGGCCAGGTCGGCGTGGGCGGCGCGCAGCTCGGCGAGCGTGTGCGTCCGATCCACCTCGACGGGATAGGGGTCCCGGCCCTCCGCGAGCAACCGCTCCCGCTTCGCCTGACGAATCCGGAACTGTTCGGGGACGTCGAGATCATCAGCTGTGCTCACGACCCGCCAGCTTAAATGAGGCGGTGATGGACCGATCGCGCGCGACTGACCCGGTACGCCTCGACGCCACGCTCCGGCGGCTCGCGGACGAGCCCCTCGACTGGCGCCACAAGGGGCTGCCTGCCGCCTGGTGGGGACGCACGGCCGCGCAGCTGTGCGCCGCCGGCGCCGCCCCGTTGGCCGACGGTGCCGTCGGTCCGCTGTGCGTGCTGTCGGATGCGGCCCTGAGACACAACGTCGCCGCCATGGTCGCCTGGTGCGCCGACCGCGGCGTGGAGCTGGCCCCGCACGGCAAGACCCACATGTCACCGCAGCTGCTCGCCCGCCAGGCGGACGCCGGCGCGTGGGCCGTCACCGCGGCGACCATCGCCCAGGTCCGCACGTTCGTCGCGTTCGGCGCCCGCCGCGTCCTGCTCGCCAACGAACTCGTCGACGAGGCCGGGCTGCGCTGGCTGGCCGCGGCGCGCGCCGCCGACGCCGA